>CAIXOZ010000166.1 GCA_903921295.1 uncultured cyanobacterium
CGCGCTGATCTGTTGGCGGCCTACAAGCAGAGCCTGCTGGAGAGCGTCGGTCACCGTCGTCTCGATCGGGTGCCGATCGTGCTCGACCTGTGCTGGGGATCGGCCACCGCCTGTGGGGAGGCGGTGTTCCGCGCCCTCGGTGCTGATCTCACCGTGCTCCACGGCGTTCCGGACGGCCGCCGCATCAACCAGGACTGCGGCAGCACCCATCTCGAGCCCCTGCGCGAGGCGGTGCTCGCCACCGGCGCGGCGATGGGCTTTGCCTTCGATGGCGACGCCGATCGCACCCTGGCGGTTGATGGTCGCGGTCGCGTCGTGGATGGCGATCAGATCCTTTACCTCTGGGGCTCGGCCCTTCTGGAGCAGGGCCAGCTGCCCGAGAAGCGGCTGGTCGCCACGGTGATGTCGAATCTCGGCTTCGAGCGGGCCTGGCAGGCCCGCGGCGGCCTGCTCGAACGCACCGCCGTCGGTGATCAGTACGTGCACGCCCGGATGGAGGAGCTCGGTGCCGGGCTCGGCGGCGAGCAGTCGGGGCACATCCTCTCGGCCGACCATGGCATGAGCGGCGATGGGCTGCTCACGGCCCTGCAGGTGGCCACCCTGGTCGCCGGCCGCGGCCAGAGCCTCACCGACTGGATCGACACCAGCTTTGTGCCCTACCCCCAACGGCTGGTGAACATCACCGTGCCCGATCGGCAGCGACGCCAGAACTGGCAGCAATGTGCGCCCCTGCACGAGGCCGTGCAGGCGGCCGAGGCGGCGATGGAGGGCCGTGGCCGGGTGCTGGTGCGGGCCAGCGGCACCGAGCCGCTGTTGCGGGTGATGGTGGAGGCGGCCGAGATGGCCGATGTGGATCACTGGTGCCAGGCGCTTGCCGCCCTGGCGGAGCAGCATCTCAACGCCATCTGAGCCCGTGTGGGCCCCGGCTCAGGCTCGGTGCCCCCCGCAAGGGGTTGGGCGGGGGCGGCTGGGCTCAGAGCCGTGCGGCGGCCAGCAGCAGCGCGCCCTGGCAGGCATCGGCGGCCGGCTTCTGAATCCGAGCCCCCGGCAGGCGCCGGGCCAGTGAAGCGCAGAAATTCCGACGCAGGCCGGTGAGGTGTTCGAAGCCGCCGCCGACGCCACAGACCGCCGGCGCCGCCAGATCCAGGCGTGCGCTGAGGGTGACGGCCATCGCCACCAGGGCCTCGCTGCTGCGTTCCACAATCGCGATCGCCTCGGCATCGCCGGCCTGGGCCAGCTGATCGACCGTGGGGGCCAGGGCGGCGAAGCCTGCCGGCGCGAAGCCGGGTGTCACCACCAGCGCTTTCAGCTGTTGTGGCGCCAGGGGATCGCCGGGATCGAGCCCAAGGTGACGCCAGAGCTCCTCCTGCAGGGGCCCCTGCGGCTGACGACCATCGGCCATGCGCAGACTGGCGGCCAGGCCATCGCGGCCGATGTCGTGGGTGGAGCCGGCCTGATCGAGCAGCCAGCCCCAGCCGGCACAGCGGGCTTGGCTGCCGGCGGCGTTGCGGCCGATCGCGATCGTGCCGGTGCCGCAGATCAGCAGCAGACCGCAGCCGTCGCTGAAGGCTCCCCGCAGGGCGGTCTGCTCGTCGCCGGTCACCAGCAGCTGCGGTTCGGGAAGCCTCAGGGCGGCGGCCGCCAGCCGGCGGCCCTGAAGCTGGCGTTCTGTGCCGGCTTCGATGCCGCTGGCACCGATGGCCGCCGCCGCCAGCGGCTCCGTGCGGCCGCTCTGGTGATCAGCGGCCGCCAGGCTCTGGATCAGGGCCTCCTGAAACTGTTCGGCGCCGCCGGGAGCGGCCAGGTGACGCACCCCAGGCCCCTCACCCTCGCCCATCACCTGCAGCCGGCCATCAGCCAGGCGCTGGGCCAGACGGCAGCGGCTGTGGGTCTGGCCGGCGTCAAAGCCAGCCAGCCAGAGGCCTGACTTCAGGATGGCCATCGTCTCAGCGGCGGCTGGTGGCCAGGGTGGCGAGACAGAACCAGCCGATCAGCTGCACCTCCGGCCGGAAGAAGATCGTGTCGGTCAGGCCCTGCACGCCCAGGCCGGCGATCGCCGCCACGGCGGCCAGAGCCGGCAGGGCGACGCTGCTCTCGGCTCGCAGTTGCGACAGACCGATGCGCAGGCTGGTGATCAGCAGGCCGAGGCCGGCAAGCAGGCCGGGGATGCCGGCCTCCACCGCCAGTTCCAGAGGGATCGAGTAGGCGCTGAGGGCGTTGAATTTCGGCTGTTGGTACAGCGGATAGATCAGGTTGAAAGCGGTGTTGCCTGGTCCGATGCCGAGCCAGGGCCTGGCTTCGATCATCTGCAGGGCCGCCTGCCAGACGTTGATCCGGAAGTTGTTGGAGCTGTCCTGCCGACCGGAGAACAGGCTCAGCACCCGCACCCGCAAGGGTTCGACGTGGGTGAAAGCGAGCACCAGCACCACCACGGCGGCCATCAGCAGCAGCAGGGGGAACAGGCGTCGCCAGAGGGTCGGCCAGTGGCGGGTCTGGCGCAGCACCAGCAGCAGGGCGATCGTGCCCAGGGCGGCGACCATCCCCAGCCAGCCGCCGCGGCGGTAGGTGAACAGCAGCGCCACGCTGCCGAGTCCAAGGCTGGCCAGGGCAAAGAGCCGGCTGCTCAGCGAGGACCAGCGCAGCAGCGCCACCGCCGCCAACGGCAGGATCGGCAGCAGATAGCCCGCCAGCAGGTTGGGATTGTCGAGGGTGCTGTAGATCCGCACCGTGCCATCGGCCACTGAGTTCGGATCGGCCCAGCGGGCCAGTTCGGTGGTGTCGCCGTAGAGCTGGCGGATCCCGAGCACGGCCGTGAGCAGCTCGCCGGCAAGCAGGGCCGCCACGATCCGGTCCCACCAGGCCGGTGCCGCGGCCAGCAGCTGCCGCATCAGGGCATACACCCCCACGTAGCTCACCAGTTTCAGCAGACCCTTGGCCGCGGCCAAGGGCACCGGCGAGAAGCCGGTGGCCAGCACGGCCAGGGCCAGCACCGCCAGCACCCAGCGGTTGATGGAGCCGATCGTGCCGGGGGGGGTGCGCAGGGCCCACAGCAGCCACAGCAGGCCGCAGGCCAGGATCAGCAGGCTCAGGCCGCCACGGGTGACGAAGGGAAGCCCGGCCATCAGGGCGCAGAGCACCAGTCCGGCGATCGTCGGCAGCTGGGCGCTCAGCACCCCTGAGGGTTGGTTCTGCAACAGGCCCTGCCATCGCAGCAGCCAGGGGATCGTCGGGCTGGGCGGCTGGGCGGAATCGGGCATCGGCGAGCCGGAGCGAGCGGCGGCAGGGCAGTTCGATCCCCGCAGGCTAGGGCGTTCCCTCGTCCTGATCCTTCGGCAGTCGCGCCTGCAGGGCCGTCAGGCCCGGCGGCACGTTGCTGTTGCGGCGGTAGAGCACCCGATACACGGGCAGCCCCTGGCTGAGCACATGCGTTTCACGCTCGGTCGGGATCGGCAGGGGGTTGTCGAGCCGCCAGGGTCTGGCATCGCCCTCCGGTCGTTCGAAGCAGTCGCAGGCTTCGCACATATCCACCTGTGGTTCGATCACGGCCGGCACATCGCTCTGCAGAAACAGCTCACCGCCCGGGGGCAGGGCGGTGGCGACCGCCAGCAGCAGTTCCGGTTGCAGCACCCGCCGCTTGTGGTGTTTCTTCTTGAACCACGGATCGGGAAACTGGATCGTCACCCGTTGCAGCAGTCCTGAAGGCAGGGCTGCCAGCCAGGCCTCAAGGCTGACGTTGGCGTTGCAGAACAGAAAGCGGAGGTTGCCGAGCGCCAGAGTTTTGCGCTCTGCTTCCGCCGCCTGCACCAGGGCGCGACGGATTTCGACGCCGAGGTGGTTGCGGTCCGGTTCCCGCGCAGCCAAGGCGAGCAGGAAACGGCCGCGGGCGCAGCCGATGTCGAGATGCAGGGGCAGGCCGGGATCGTCGAAGAGCGCCTGCGGCGGCGGCAGTTCGAGCGGCAGTTGGAAGAAGCGGCTGAGCGGGTTGACGTGCTGGCGCACCATGGCGGCGATGGATCAGGTCCCGGTGCCGGCGTTGCTTCGGTCGGCGACCAGAAAGCCCCAGCTGGCGGTGTAGCCGTGCAGGTGGGTGGTTCCCCCCACCGGCCCGATTTCACCATTGCAGAAGGCGCCGCTGATCGGCAGGTCCGGGAAGATCTCACGGCAGAGGCTGACATCGCCATCGGCACGGCCGTAGAGGCCCCGGCCCCGACCCAGGCAGGCAAAGAGCAGGGCCGCCAGCGGTTGCGGCTGCTGCTGCCGTTCGTTTGCCAGAAGCTGGCGCTGTTCCTGCAGCGAGGTGCTGCCGTCGCGCAGCTGGAACTGAACCCGCTGGCCCTGACGCATCCGTTCGGCCACCGCCACCGAGCCGGTGCGTGGATCGACACCGATCAGGTTGCGGACCAGGAAGGCGTCCTGCCCGCCCGGCTCGGGGCGCTCCGGGTCCGGTGCGCTCAGGGGCAGATCAAAGCTGCTGCGCCCGACCCCGAGAAAGAGCGAATGGCGCACCCGCTCGCGGTCGTCGGCGCTGAGGTCGGCCAGGATCGCCTGCAGGCAGGCCACCGGTGTGCCGGAGGGGCCGGCGCTGGTCAGACGCAGGACCACATTGCGCTGGGCCTCCTCCACCTCGAACACCGGTCCGATCGGCCGGCAGCCCTGGGCGACTACCGGATCGAGGCGCCAGCTGCCGCCGATCACGCAGCCGATCGCACCGCTGTGCACGCCATCGCCCAGCAGCAGCGAGCCATGGCCGGCGCTGTGCTGTCCGGCTACTCCGCCGACCTTGACGGTACGGGGATAGCTGAAATCGAGGCCATTGATCAGATCGTTGATGGAGGTGCTGGAGGGATCGATCAGCAGCACCATCGACGGGGCCGCGGCCGGATCCATGCCCACGGCCTCAATCCAGGGGGTCGGCGGACCGTCGAGATCCGGCAGGGACGCGGTATCGATCACGAAGGGCTGGATCTCGGCCCCCGGCAGCCGCAGCAGGGTCACACTCATGGCCGGCTCCTGCTCCCGTTCATGGGGCAGACCATCGCTGCTGGTGCCGATCACGCCACCACCGGCGCATCCGAGCCAGTGGCGGGCCTTCAGCCGCTCCTGCAGCAGGGGCATCAGCCGGGGCAGATCACTGCCGTAGCTGGTGGAGGCGAACACCAGGGCCAGATCGGCTTCACCGCAGCCAGCCAGCTCGCGGGCCGCAGCCGCCACTGCCCCTTCCAGGGAGGGGCCGCCGCTGAGGGCCGTGCGGCACCAGGGCGCGACGGAGCGGCGGGGCCAGAGGGATGGCAGTGTGAAGGCAACCATGGCCGGACCTTAACGTCTGGAAGGCCTTCCGGATAATGGCGGCCTCCCGACCTGTCGCTCCCGTGCCCTCGTGATCGTCTCTGCGACAGCCCAGGTGGCCGGAAGCCCGGCCCTCTTCGGGCTGCCCTATCGCGCCGTTGTCTGGCTGGACTATCGGCTGGCGGTGGTGTTCTGCGTTGCCCTGCCGTTGCTGCTGTTGATCTGGGCGTCCGTACGGCGGGAGGGGGCGATCGTGCGCCTGCTGACCCTGTACTGGAAGGTGTCCAGCCTGCTGGCGGTCACGGTGCTGTTCCTCAGTGACGGCCGTCCGATCGGCTATGTGCTCGGCGTTCTGGCCCAGCTGCTGATGATCACCAGCGTCTGGTTCTGGGTGGACCTCAATGAGGAGCTCGATGATCTCCCGCCCTGGCGGCCGCTGCCGCTCACGGTTCGGATCTGGCGCTGGGGACTGACCCTGTTCGCAGGGCTGGGCGCGGTGGTCAGCGGCACGGCCCTGGCCTGCATCCAGCGCGGCGGCACCGCCAGCTGTCAGGTCTGGCTGGAGGCACCCTCGGAGCTGATGCGCCAGGTGGACAGGGTCTGCAGCTTTGTCTTCGGAGGCAACTGGACCCCGGAGATTTCCGTGTTCTTCGGTTACGTGGGCCTGATCGCCTACGGCGTCGGTCTGCTCCAGTGGCTGGTGGTGCGCCTGCCGCGCATGGGAAGGGTCGCCGGTGAGTTCTGAGCCATCGGCCTCCGGACCGTTGCTGGCGGCGCTGGAGGCGATCAGCCGTGAGCGCCCTGATCGAGTGCTGCGCCTGCGCGGGCAACTCCCGGGCGATGACGGCTCCCCGGAGCCGTTTGAGCTGCTGATCTTCCGGGGCTTCTCGAGCAGCACCAGCCACCCCACCGCCTTTGATCCCGATCAACCGGCTCTGCCGTCGCAGGCCCGGATCGAGACCGCCGAACTGCTGCGAGGCCCGCTCAACCCCGCCGCTGAGGAGCTGCTGGCCGGCCCCGTTGATCCCCAGCGGCTCCGTGACCCGCAGGCCTGGCGCTGAGCGTCAGGTGCCGTGGCAGAGCTCCCGCCAGTGCGGGCAGTGGGGGTGGAGCTGCTGCTGATGGGGCTCCAGGATCGCGGCTGTGGCCAGTTCGAAATCGGCGAAGTCGAAGCCGGGCGCCACTGTGCAGCCCACCAGGCTCCAGCCATCGGTGGTGGCCGGTTCGGCGGCGAACCACCGTCCCGCCGGCACCACATGCTGGGGCGATTCGCCGGCGGCCAGATCCAGGCCGAGCCGGGTGCTGTGAACCTTGCCGCTGCCGCTCAGCTCATGGATCCACAGGGGCCCACCGGCATGGTGGTGCCACAGTTCATCGGAGCGGATCCGATGCCAGGCCGAGTGCTCGCCCGTCGCCAGCAGGAACAGGATGGCGGTGCTGGCTGGACGCAGGCCGCGATCGGTGTTCACCTCCTCCCTGGCCCGGTAGGTCTCCCGGTAGTGGCCGCCTTCCGGATGGGGCTGCAGCCCGAGCTGCTGGATCAGCGCCTCGGGGTTGGTGATCGCTGCCATGGCTGCCGCGCCGGTGATCAGGAACCGGTCAGCACCGCCACGCAGCGGCCGCAGAGGGTCGGGTGGGCACTGTGCTCGCCGATGTCGGTGTCGTAATGCCAGCAGCGCTCGCACTTCTCGCCCTCGGCGCGGGCGATGCGCACCGTGACACCCGCCTCGCAGGCTTCGCTCAACACGCCTGCCAATGCTTCGCCCCCCAGCTGCAGGTCCGACACCAGGAGCCAGTCGGCCAGGTTGTCGACCTGGGGGTGGGTGGAGGTCGTCAGCCACTGCAGGGCGGAGGCGGTGGCCCCTGAGCCTGGGCCCAGCTCAAGCTGCACCTGCGCTTCCAGGGAGGCGCCGAGGCCGCCGTCCTTGCGGCAGCTCTCGAGCTGACGATTCACCAGGGCGCGCAGCTCGAGGATCCGGGCCATCGGCTCCTGCAGGGTGGCATCGCGCCAGGCCTCCGGTGCCGTCGGCCAGCCGCGTTCGAACACCGAGGCCTCGGCCACGGGGTAGGGCAGGTTCTGCCAGATGTCCTCGGCCATGTGGCACAGGACCGGGGCGATCAGGCCGGCCAGACGTTCCACCACCAGGGCCAGCACCGTCTGACAGCTGCGGCGGCGGACCTCGTCCGCCCCGCTCACATAAAGGCGGTCCTTGGCGATGTCGAGATAGACGTTGGAGAGGTCGACCACGCAGAAGTTCTGCCGGGCCTGGAAGAAGCGGTAGAACTCGTAGTTGGCGAAGTCGGCGCTGACGCTGTCGATCAGGGCGGCGGTGCGCTGCAGCATCCAGCGATCCAGCAGGGGCAGATCGGCGATGGCGATGGCGTTGCCGCCATCGCCGGCTTGCCGCGGATC
>CAIXOZ010000167.1 GCA_903921295.1 uncultured cyanobacterium
AGAAGCCTGCTGTGGAAGCCTTCTTCGAGCTGGTGGCGATTCGCCAGGAGCTGGCCCTCACCCGGCGCCACCTGCAGCGCTGGATGGCCCCGCGACCGGTGCCGGTTCCCTTGCACCTCCTCCCCGGCCGGGCCGCAACGGTGGCGACCCCCCTCGGCTGTGTCCTCATCATCGGACCCTGGAACTATCCGCTCCAGCTCTGTCTCCATCCCCTGGTCAGCGCCCTGGCCGCCGGCAATACAGCGGTGCTCAAGCCTTCGGAGCATGCCCCGGCCACGGCGGCCCTGATCGCCGAGCTGATCGCCGAAGCCTTCCCCGCCGGGACCGTGCAGGTGGTCCAGGGGGATGGAGCCGTGGCCGCAACCCTGCTGGAGCAGTGCTTCGACCACATCGTCTTCACCGGAGGCGAGCGGATCGGCCGGTTGGTGATGGCCGCAGCTGCCCGTCACCTGACGCCGGTCACCCTGGAGCTGGGCGGGAAAAGCCCGGCCATCGTCCTGGCCGATGCCGATCTGGCCGTGACCGCCCGTCGCCTGGTCTGGGGCAAGTCGCTCAACAGCGGCCAGACCTGCATCGCTCCCGATCACCTGCTGGTGGAGGCCAGCGTGCGTGAGCCGCTGCTGGAGGCCATGCGGGCAGAGCATCACGCCTTCTTCGGCGCCGACCCGGTCGGCAGTTGCGACCGGGGACGGATCGTCAACCAGGCCCAGTTCGATCGGTTGTTCGGCCTGCTCCAGGGCGCTCAGGAGCGCGGCCAGGTGCTGATCGGCGGAGGCAGCGACCCCGGGCGGCGCCGCATCGGCCTGACCGTGATCGACGTCCGCGACGACGATGATCCCCTGATGCAGGAGGAACTGTTCGGCCCGCTCCTGCCGATGCTCACGATCAGGGGCCTCGATCAGGCCCTGGAGCGGGTGCGGCGGGGCCCGAAGCCGCTGGCGCTCTATCTGTTCAGCGGTCGGGAGGACGCGACCCAGGCTGTGCTGCAACGCAGCAGCTCAGGAAGCGTCTGCATCAATGACGTGATCTTCCAGGCGGGTGTTCCCGCCCTGCCCTTCGGCGGCGTGGGCGCCAGCGGCATCGGCGCTTACCACGGCCAGGCCGGCTTCGACAGCCTTTCCCACCACCGCAGCGTGCTCCGGCGCCCCTTCTGGCTGGATCTGCCGCTGCGTTATCCGCCCTACACGCGAAGCCTGCCGCTGTTGAAGCGGCTGCTGGGACGTCTCTGACAGCGATGGGGCATCAGCAGCGGTGATCGGCCCAGGGACTGGATTGCGTCGGTCATGGCCCCTATGGTTTCTGCCAGCCGTCTCTCCACGCATGCGCCGCCAGCTGGCCGCCCTGGTTCTTGCCCTCAGCCTGCCCTGGCCGGCCCAGGCCGCGGAAGTGGTGGTTCGGCCCGGGGAGACGCTCTCGGAGATCGCGGCCCGCACCGGCATCTCCACCCAGCGCCTGATGCAGATCAACGGCCTCCGCAACGCGGATCGCATCGTGGCCGGGCAACGCCTGATCGTGCCAGGAGGATCGCAGCAGGGAAACAGCGGCACTCGCGGCGGCTCGCCCCCCGCCCGGGTCACCATCCGCCAGGGCGAGACCCTCTCGGAGATCGCCTTGCGTTACGGCGTTTCTGTGGAACGCCTGATGCAGCTCAACGGCCTCTCGGATCCGAGCCGGGTGGTGGCCGGCGAGACGCTGGTGCTGCGGGCACCGACCAGCAACCGCCGCAGTGGTGGGGGGGGGGCCGGTGGCACAACCGTTATCGTGCGCCCCGGCGAAACCCACTCGGAGATCGCCGACC
>CAIXOZ010000168.1 GCA_903921295.1 uncultured cyanobacterium
CGGTCTGACGGTGCTCACCGGCGAAACCGGGGCGGGCAAATCGATCCTTCTCGATGCCCTGGATGCCCTCCTCGGTGGCGCCCAGGGGGGGGCAGCGGCCCGGCTGTTGCGCAACCGGGCTGACCATGCGCTGGTGGAGGCTCGCTTCAGCCTCACCGATCCCCTTCGCCTCTGGCTCGAGCGTCAGCAGCTGGAAGTGGATGAGGATGAGCTGGTGCTCTCGCGTGAATGGCGCCGTCAGGAGGATCGGCTCACCAGTCGCTACCGGCTTCAGGGTCTGGTGATCGGCCGCGCTCAGGTGCAGGAGCTGAGGCCGTTGGTGATGGATCTCACCGTTCAGGGTCAGACCCAGCAGCTCGGCCATCCTGGTCAGCAGCGTCGCTGGCTCGATCGCTTCGCCGGGGATCCGCTGCTTCCGACCCTGACCAGCGCTCGCCAGGCCCACCAGCGCTGGGTTGCGGCGCGTCAGGCTCTGGAGAGCCTGCGGCTTGATCAGGAGCAGCTGCAGCGCCAGCGTGAGCAGCGCCAGCAGTGGCTCGACGATCTGGAGGAGGTGGGGCTTGAGGAGCCTGATGAGCTCGAGCGGCTCACCGTCGAACAGGACCGCCTGGCCCATGGCGTCCGTCTCCAGGACGGGGTGATGACCCTGCTCAGCCGACTGGTGGACGGCGTGGAGGGGGTGCCTTCAGCGCTTGATCATCTCGCGGCCTGTGAGCAGGAGCTGGCCCAGATGGAACTCTGTGATCCGACCCTGGCGGAGCTTCATCGCCGTTGCCTGGATGATCTGGTCGAGCTTCAGGATCTGGCGCGGGAGCTTGATCGTTACGGGGCCCTGCTGGAGAGTGATCCCGAGCGCCTGGCGGAGCTGCAGCAGCGTCTGGCCTTGCTGCGCGGTCTGGAGCGGCGTCATGGGCGTTCCCTGGCGGAGCTGATCGCCTGGCGTGATGCGTTGCGTGAGCAGCTGGACCCGGGTGGCGTGGAGGCGACGCTGGCGGAGCTGGAATCCCAGGAGCTTGCCTGTCGCCGGGACCGCGATCGCATTCACGCGGCCCTGCGTCAGGGCCGCATGAATACTGCCCGCGTGCTTGAAGCGGAGCTGATGGAGACGCTGCGGCCGATGGGTCTGGCGAACGTCCGTTTTGCGGTCAGCCTGAGCGAGGCCGACCCTTCCGAGGAGGGCTCTGATGCGGTGCAGTTTCTCTTCTCCGCCAACCCCGGCCAGCCGTTGGCGCCGTTGGCGGATGTCGCCTCCGGCGGTGAGATGAGCCGTTTCCTGCTGGCCCTGAAAACCTGTCTGGCGGCGGCGGATCCCCAGATCACCCTGCTGTTCGACGAGATTGACAGTGGCGTCAGCGGTCGGGTCAGCGGCGCGATGGCCACCCTGTTGCAGCGTCTGGCTGAGCAGCGCCAGGTGTTCTGCGTCACCCACCAGCCCCTGGTGGCGGCGGCTGCCGATCACCACTACCGCGTTTCCAAGCAGGTCGAAGACGGCGTCACCCACACGCGGGTGTCCCATCTGCGGGACACTCGTGAACGTCAGCAGGAGCTTGCGGAGCTGGCCGGCGGTGATAGCGGCGATACCCATCGCTACGCAGCCAGCCTGCTGAGCAAGGGCTCAGCCTGAGCGCCGGCAGGCGCCAGGTCCGGTTGCGCTCACTGAAGCCTGCGGATTGCTCGATGGGACCGCAGCCCGGTTGGGCATGGCCTTGGTTTCAGGCGGCCTGATCCTGTTCAGTGATCGCATTCCAGAGGTCGGCCGCTTCCTGATGCCGTCCTTCCTGCGTCAGCGCTTTCATCGCCTCGAAGGCCCGGCGCCGCTCCTCCTGACGTCTGATCTGTTCTTCAGCGATGAAGCCCGGGAGGGAGGCCGATGGGCGGTCCAGCGTCATCGAAGTCAGGATCGAGGACTGAGGTGCCGGGGCAGCCGGGTGCAACAAACCAGTATGACGTGCGCCTGGTGCTGATGCCACCCCAGGCGTCCGATGGGGCTGAAGGCGTCGGGCTCCGGTCGTGGCGCCACGGTATCCCCGGCACCCGGTTCTAGACTTCCCCGTTCACGAAGTCGCTGGATGCCCGCTGCGCGCGCCGGTTCTCGAGCCAGGAACACCGCCGCCTTGCCGTCCCTGAACGGGGGCACCCTCGAGGACGTGATCAGGGTGCGCGGCGCTCGCCAGCACAACCTCAAGAACGTTGATCTGACCCTGCCCCGCAACCGCCTGGTGGTGTTCACCGGCGTCAGTGGCAGTGGCAAGAGTTCCCTGGCCTTTGACACGATCTTTGCCGAAGGTCAGCGTCGTTACGTTGAAAGCCTGTCGGCCTACGCACGCCAGTTTCTCGGCCAGGTCGACAAGCCCGATGTCGACGCGATCGAGGGATTGTCGCCGGCGATTTCCATCGATCAGAAGTCCACCAGTCACA
>CAIXOZ010000169.1 GCA_903921295.1 uncultured cyanobacterium
AATTTGATATCACCTGGCAACACATTCGTCTATTGCGGGCTTTGGGCCTGGCCAAGAAAGTCCGTGAGGCCCGTTACCCTGCCTGAACGTGGCCTGATTCGATGGATGCCGTCAAGACCTACCGGTCCCTGACATCCGTCAGTGAGGAACTGAACCGTCTCCTGGACAAGGAACGCATCCTCTTCTGCTGTTACAGCCGCCTCCTGGCGATCATCTGGGTGCGATCGGAGCTCGGGCGTCTCGCCGCTGTCCAGGAGGAGATCGGCGATCGCCTCCTGGGGTCCGTGACAACGGAGGCCGAGGCGCTCGAACGACTGGAGGAACAACCGCCAACACTGCTACTCAGCACCCAGCTTCTGGAGGAGGGATCGGGGCTGACCTTGGTGCAGCGCGCCAAGGAACGCATCCCCGGGCTGCGCTCACTGCTGTTTCTTCAGCACAACAATCTGCCGGTGGTGGAGCAGGCCCTTGGCACCCAGAGCGATGGCATCCTGCTGGAAAAGCACATGGGATCGGGCCATGCGATGGAAGCGCTCCGCACGATCAGCCGCGGTGGCTTCTACTTTGATCCGGACCTGGCCGCCCAGGTGGTCGGCAGCCGTCGCCGCTACGACCTGCAGCTCAGCCCAAGGGAGCTGGAGGTGATGCAACAGGTGGTGTTCGGCCTCAACGATCGCGATGTCGGCGAGCAATTGCACCTGACGGTGAACACGGTGAAGACCCACCTGAAGGAGGTGTACCAGAAGCTGGGCGTTCACAACCGCACCCGAGCGGCGATCGCCCTGCTGTTGATGGGACTGGTGAGTGCTCCGAAGCCCCTGCTTCCGGATCATCACGAGCGGCGGCGGCCTGGCCTCAACCGTTGAGCCCCTGGCGGATGGCGGCGGCCAGGTCCAGCTCCGCCGATGCCCCCCCCTCGGCCTGGCGAGCTTTCTGGCGCAGCAACTCCAGAAACTGATCGGCACCCAGGGAGTCCTCTCCGGCAACCCCGAGAGCCGCCAGGGTGCGGCGCAGATCTGGCAGCTCGGCGTCGAGCTCCGTGGCGCTGTAATCCCGCTGCCCGGCCATCACCGCGGCGAATTGCTCGCGGCGATGGCGCTTCTCGGCGGGATAGGCGGCCAGCAGGGTGTCACGGCAGCTGCGCCAGGGGAGACCGGCGGTGAACAAGGCGGCCAGGGCTGCACTCAGGGCCGGGGCCTCCGCGTCGGAAATGCGCAGATCGAAGGCGATTGGCGGCTGCTGCAGGCCCACGAAGATCTCCAGCAGATCGCCGGGGCCGAGCGGTTGGGCGCGGTCATCGAGGAGGGCGACAGCCGAGGACTCAAGGGCCAACTGCAGCTCCGGCGCCGAGGACCACAAGGGAACGGCAGCGGCGAGCCTGCCGCTGGGGGCCCGCTCGTGGAGCCAGTGGTTGATCGCCCCGAGGGCCAGGAAGACCTCTGGTCCGGGAGAGGGCAGCTTGCCGTTGCGGAGATTGGAGAGCTGGGAGTTGTGCACCCGCCCGAGATCGAGCTGCTCGGCCAGGCCAGGCAGCACCCGATGGGACCAGCCATTGCGTTCATGCCAGACGCGGATCAGATGGCCGAAGGCCTGGCGACCCGAATCCAGACGCTGCCGATAGCCGTGCTGGAGCGCGTCAACGGCTGGCGCCAGCTCCTGCCTGCCACCAATTGCAAGCGCATCGCCAGGCGGCTCGCTCGACGCTGCCGCAGCAGCGGCCTCGATCTGAGGCGCGATTGCCGCAGGCTGCGCCGCCGCCATGCCGTCATCCTTCATTCGCCGCCGCCCCCGGTTGGCCCTGCGTGATCAGCGCCAGGCTAAAGGGCGATCAGAGAAGCGAACGCTTGACCGGTACGGATCCGTACCGTTATCATCGACACAGTTGATCAGGATCAAGGAATGCGAACCACTGCCCCGGCCAGGGGTGGCGCCAGCGTCACCGCTCCACGCCTTGCCCTGACCCGCGCCAGGGCCCTGCACCATCCCCGCCGCGGCGAGCAGGCCCCCCAGCTGGAGCTCGGCAAGCGCTGGGGCACGGTCGCTTTCATGGCCGTGATCCATATCCTCGGCCTGGTGGCCCTGCT
>CAIXOZ010000170.1 GCA_903921295.1 uncultured cyanobacterium
GTGCTGATCACCCTTGGCGTGCTCTGCAAGCTCCTGTGCGCGCTTGGCATCAATCGCCGCGACCGGAGCGCCGGCGTCGATCGCTGGGTGGTGGTCTTCGGTTTGATCCCGCGGGGTCTGCCAGGTCTGGTGTTCGCCTCCACCGCCCTGGAGGCGGGTCTGATTTCCCCCTCGATCTATGCCTCTCTGGTGCTGATGGTCAGCGTCACCACGGTGATCGGCCTGCTGCTGCTCTCGCGTCGCCTGAAGAGGATGGCGGGCTGCCTGCCCCCATCCCCCATCCCTGCCCCGCTGGCCTCGTCACTGCCCCCACCCTGATCCAGGCAACGGTGGTCCGGCGGAACCGATGCTCAGGCAGACGCGAATCCCCTCGGCAGCGCGGCGGCCCGGGAGCCTGCGCCGTGCCGGGTTCTGGCGCGGCCCGGGAGCCGACGCCGTGCCGGGTTCTGGCTAGGAGAAGGGAGTTGCTGCTGCCGGTGTCATGACCAACCCTCGCCTTGGTTCAGAGCGGAAGTCCCTGGCAGCCATCCTGGCCACCGCCCTTGCAGCAACCGGGATCGGCGGCCAGCTGCTCGCCCTGCCGACGGCACCTGTCGAGGCTCAGATCCGCGTACGCAGCGGGGCCGGAGCCGGCGCAGCAGGCGCCGGGGTGCGGCCGGGTGCAGGTGTGGGTGCTGCAGGCGCCGGGGTGAGGCCGGGTGCGGGTGTGGGTGCTGCAGGCGCCGTGGTGCGGCCAGGGGTTGGTCTCGGAGCCCCAGGGGTTGGGGTCAGGCCGGGCGCCCCCGGCCGGTGGAACCGGGCCTGGGTGAACGGTGGCTACTGGGCCCATCGCCCCTGGCCCACCGGCTGGTACCGCCCCTATCCGACCGGCTGGGGCTGGTGGGGCACGCGTTCCGTGGCCTGGGGGGTGACCAGCCTGGCGACGGCGGCCACGATCACCAGCCTGGTGAATGCATCGGCAGCGCAGCAGACCACGGTGATCGTGGTGCCGGAAACCAGCCTGCAGCTCGACTACAGCACCGTTCAGGCTGTCCTGCCGGAGAGCGCCAGCTTTCTCTATGCCGCTCCCGGAGGCGGCTATCAACGCGCAGTGGCGGAATGCAGGCAGGGGCTGATCAATGGTCAGCCACCTTCCGCAGCCGCCATGGCCCAGCTTCTGAATGCGGCCTGTCAGATCGCCTACGGCTCCGCCTGAGGCGCGGCTGCCGTCCTCGGCATCCCTGCCGCAGATCCTGCAACGGCCCGATCGCCCGGATCGTGCTCCCTAGGACTGAGGCAGTCGCCAAACCGTGATGACCTCCCATGCTCCCCTCGAGACCGACCTGCAACGCTCCATGGCTCTGCAGGCCGGTCTTCATCTGATTTCAATGGCTGCCAAAGCCCTGCTCGTCCTCGGCGGGGCGGTGCTGCTCGGTGAAGTGGTGACCGGCCCTGGCCGGCGTCTGATCAGCCAGGGCCACCGTCCGGCCGCGTCCAGTGAGGGCGGCAACGACCCCTGCTGATCACTTCGGCTCAGGGTGTGGTCAGGGGCATCGTCTCCAGCGAAGGACCGAAGGACAGGCCCCCAGCGGCAGGACGGAAGCTGTCGTCGGGCGCCGTCCCTCGGTTGAGCCAGGCCGTGACCTGCTCCCCGGACCTGAGCACCGGCACCGGGCTGGGACCGACCCAGCCCTGACGACGCCAGATCGGCAGGGCGTAACGCACGGTGATGGCCTGGCCGATCCTCACAGGCCTGACAGGACTCTGACGTTGGATCGCCAGCACCCGCGCCTGCACGCTCAGCTGATCGGCGTTCCGCAGGGTGCTGAGCACCCGCAGGCGCACCACGGTTTCCGCCCGACGTTGCTGATCGGCGTAGACATCAGGGGGCAGTTCCGCCCGGACAGGCACGACCGCGGCAATCGAGGCGACGGCTGCCCAGGTCGTCGCCACGGCCAACAGAGCGGCGGTGGGGCGGTGGGGCTTTGGCATGGCCAGCGCAACAGGGACGTCCAGGCCAGTCTTGTCGGTCTGGGTGCACGTGTCGCTGGGCGCTGGGCACTGGCCGCGGGGATGGCGGCAACGGGAGCCGGAAGCGTCGCGATGCCGCCACGGTTTTGAGATATCTCACAATCGAACAGAATTGCGCCGGGCTGTACAACCCTTTTGCATCAACGCCTGTACCGTGCAGGGCCTGATCCTTCGGGAGTCCTGCTGAGAGCCTGGCCATGGGGACGCCGATCGATCGAGACACGTTTCTGGCCCGGGCGATCGCTCGCTTCGGTGATCATTACGACTACAGCGAGATCGTTTACAAGAGCTACAAAACCCCGGTCAGGATCCGCTGCACCGTGCATCCGGTGAAGCCGGTGATGATCACACCGGAGCGGCATCTTCAGACCACCGGTGGTTGCAAGTTCTGTCTGAAGACCAGTCGCAGTCAGATCGTTCCCCTCGGTGACTCCTTTGCCCGCCTGATGCGTGAAGCGAACAGCGCGCCACCCCCGCAGTCCCTGGAGACGCCGCTGCCGGCGGTGGCTGAACAACGCCAGAACGCGGCCGACACCCTGGTTCCTCGGTCTCGGCAGCGGGGCCCTGTGTAGTTGACACCATGGCGATGGTGCTCCAGCTGACGCGCCCGGCCCGTTGGCCATGGTGCGATGGGTTGGCCTTCCCGATGGGAGCGGAATCATCACGATGGCAAGGGTTCGGTCGATGGCA
>CAIXOZ010000171.1 GCA_903921295.1 uncultured cyanobacterium
ACCTTGATGTCCTCCGCATCGTTTGCAGTGGTATTCCGTTCGGGGGATCAACAGACGCAGGTCCATACGTGTTCCGATCGCTCCTGGCATGTCCGACTCTGACTGCCGGCTTCCATGGCGACCGCCGTCAGGGAGCTGACGCATGCCGGCGAGCTGGTCGCATGCCGTGACGGATCACCTGCGGTGTATCCAGTCCCTCGACCCTGCAGCCACCGATCGACGGTGATCGCGACCTCTGGGGTCTCGTTGTTGTGCTGGTTTCGCCATAGCCTGGGGAGATGAAACAGCCCATCCCCTGGTTCTGGATCCTTGTTCCTGCGGCCCTGCTGCTGTTGCCTGGTCCCGCGGGGCGTCTGCTGCTGGATCTCATCGGTGGTCTGACGATCACCGTGCTGTTGCTTCCCCTTCTGGCCGGGGCTGCAGGCCTCATCCTCTGGCAGGTGTTCAAGAGCCGTCTCAAACCCTGCCCGGCCTGCGGTTTTGTCAGCACCGGACTGGATCAATGCCCGGCCTGTGGCGCCATCCTTGCCAGCAGCGGCCGGGACCCACAACCCGTCTCCAATCGGCCCCCCGTGGATGCCAGTCAGGCCACGATTGATATCCAGGCGGAGGATGTCAGTGAGTCGGGCCGCTTCGGCTGAGTTCCTGCAGGCGTCGTTCCCTCAGGTAAAGGAAGAACGGCGCTCCACAGGCAAAGGCGACGCCGAAGCAAAGCCCGAGAGTTGCCAGCAGGCCTCGCATCTTCAGGCGACGCGCTTCCACAACGATCCAGATCGTGACTGCCGATGAACTGATCAGCAGATCGCGGGACAGCGACTGGGCTGCAGGATTGGCGTTGGCCAGGCTGATGAACAACCCCAGATCAAAGCCTCTGCCGTGCTGTTGCATGAAGTCCAGATTCGCCAGCCAGGGAAGCACCGCTCCGAGGCCGCTGAGCAGCAGATAGAGGGCCTGCAGGGCCTGACTTCCCCTGTTCGGTGGATCGGCAACGCCGATCACGGTCAGTCCTGACGGATGGGTTGTCGCAGCGGCTTCTCCGCTCTGTTGAGCACCACGCATCACGCGTTCTCCCGGGGGTCCTGAAGCAGGTCCCATTCGATCACGTCCTGATCCACCCGCTGCAGCACGGCCTCGCAGTGATCTGCGTACGCCTGGGCGCGGCGGTACACGGAGAGCATCTCCTCGACCTGCAGATCGCTCGCCTGTAACTCCGCGATCAGCAGATCCAGGGCCGTCCTGGCCTGCTGGTAGGTCAGGTCGCTTGGGATCAACGGCTCATCGACAGGGGTGGTGTCCTGATCGTCGGCCCTGTCTCGGTTCTGTTCCTCCGGCGTCGTCGCCGCGGGGGTGTCGGCGTCGCCTGCGCGCGATGTCCCTCGGCGGCGGGAGGAGGCGGCCGGCTGCCCGCTGTCGTTCATGCGTCGTGCCGGCGCCATCAGTGATTCGGGGATTCAGATCCTTCCATCCTGCTCTGGCGCTCCCGCACGGTGGCGCCCAGACGTCCATCGGCCAGCATCACGACGATCGAATCGCCCACCTGTACCTGATCCACTCGATGCAGCACCTTGCCCTCGCTGGTCTGCACGAAGGCAAAGCCCCGGGCCAGGACCTTCTGGGGGGACAGGGCCTCGAGGAGATGTCGCCGCTGCTGCAGTTCGCTGGCCATGCGCCCGAGCTGCCGTTGGGGATGCAGCTGGGCCAGGATTTCGCGCCGCTGTTGCAGTCGTTGATGATCCAGCGACAGTCGGTGCCGAAGCATCTGCCGCTGCACCTTGAGCTTCTGGTGGATCTGCCATTGCCGTTCCACGCGGTCGGGCATCAGGGCCACGATCGCGGCGGTGGGGGTGGCGGCTCGGTAATCCGCCACGAGATCAGCGATCGTCAGGTCATCCTCATGGCCCAGACCCGTCACCACCGGAATCGGACAGGCCGCCAGGGCCCGGGCCAGAGCCTCGCCATCAAAGACCGCCAGATCCTCGCGGCTGCCTCCGCCCCGCGCCAGGACCAGTGCCTCCAGGCCGAGGTTGGCGGCCTCCTCCCCGACCCGTTCCACGGCCCGGCAAAGCCGTGCCTCGACGGGGCCCTGCACCGGCACCGGCACCACGACCAAGGTGGCTGCCGGCCAGCGTTCGGCGGCGGTGCGCAGCATGTCCGCGAGTGCTGAGCTGGGCACGCTCGTGAGCAGGGCCACCCGCATCGGCTCGACGGGCAGGGGCCGTTTGCGCTCGCGATCAAACAGCCCCTCCGGCGTCAGCCTGGTGCGCACGGCCTCGAACTCCCGCAGCACCCGGCTGAGGCTGGGACGGATATCCAGCACCTGAATGCACAGGCTGGCGCGGCTGTTCCAGAAATTGAGCTTGCCGACGATCACGACGCCATCGCCGTCCTCGGGCCTGTGCTGAAGCTTCTGGAGTTGCGAGGCCCAGACGACGGCCTGAATGGAGGCCTCACCATCCACCAGGGTCATCCAGAGGTGCCCCTTCTTCAGCTGTGGCTTCTGAACGGTGGCATCGAGCAGGAATCGGGGGGCGAACCCCCGATCCAGCAGCGCGCCGATCGCCCGGTTCAGCTCCCCGATGCTGTAGCGCGGCAGCCCGGGATCGATCGGAAGCTCTGAGGTGATCACCTCAGCCCTGGAGCTTGCAGTAGCACAGCCACCAGTAGAGGCTGATGACGCTGCCCACGATGGCCACCATCAGCCCCAGGGGATGGGTGTGAGCCACAAGTCCGATGGTGGTGATCACCAGCGCACTGCTCAGGAGCCGCGACCCATCGCGACGGTTGTTGACGTAAAAGCGAGCCAAAGCTGAAGGACGGTGCAGCGCACCACAGTGTGACCCAGCGTCAGCAGTTCAGTCCTGCGTCTGTTGTTGCCTGAGCCGTTGGTTGGTGAGCGCCGTCGCTGTGGCGGTTCCGGGATCCTCGGGCCAGGGATGGCGTGGATAACGTCCCCGCAGCTCCCTGCGAACGTCGGCATAGCCACTGGACCAGAAGCTCTTCAGATCGCGGGTGATCGCCACCGCCCGGTTCGCCGGGCTCAGCAGCTCCACTGTGACCGGCAGCTTTCCGTTCAGAACGGTGGGGGTGTCCTGGGCACCGAACATTTCCTGCAGTTTCACCGCCAGTACCGGTTCGCCGCTGCCGTAGTTGATGGAGGCCTGGCGGCCGCTCGGAATCGTCACCGTCCGGGGCAACAGACGCTCAAGCTCCTGGCGGCGTTCCCAGGGGATTCCCTCCCAGAGCAGCTCGCTCAGATCCAGTGCGCGCAGTTCACGCAGGCTGGTCATCCCCTCGATCCAGGGGCCCAGCCACTCGCCCAGGGTCGCCAGCAGCACTGCATCGCGGCGATCGGGCCATGGGGTGCCGATCAGGTGATGCACCAGGCTCAGGCGCTGCTGCAGTTGCCGCACCGATGCGTTCCAGGGCAAGACCTCCAGGCCCATCGCGTTCACGGCCGTCAGCAGGGCGTCGCGGATCACGGTGGGATCACCGTCCTGGCTTGGCTCTGAGGCCAGAACCAGGGCGCCGAGCCTCAGCTCCCGCTCGCAGCGCACCCGCTGCTGCGCGTCGTCCCAGTCCAACACCTGGTGCCACTGCCCGTCCTCCTGAGCGCGTCTCTCCAGCAGCTCCCTGGGGCAGCGCAGGGCCAGCTGGATGCGGGCATCCTGGCCTTCGCCATCGGCCCGCGCCACCACCAGCGCTTCGGCGCCGATCAGGGGGTCACCGGCGGGCAGGACAGCTCCTCGGCCCTGCCGCAGCCGATAACGACCGTTGCCGCTCCCACGAACCAGGGCCAGACGATCCGGAAAGGCCCAGCTCAGCAGTTCCGCGGCGTCCGCCCCCGAGGCGGGGACCTGGGTGGCAGGGCCTTCGCCTTGGCTGCGGGTGGGCGCCCCTGCGTCTTCGGCCGTGCTCTGGCGTCGCAGGCGTCGCCACTGCTGTTGCTGGCGTTGCGCCAGGTGGTGCAGCGGATGCTGACCGCCCCGCTGCAGCCAGTCCAGGCGAGGGAGCAGGTCCACTCCCACCTCCTGGGGCCTGAGGGGATCGCGCTCGCTGATCAGAACCGCCAGATCCGCCGCCAGGGAGAAGCGTCCGATCGCCTCGGCGCGCAGGAGCATGTGCGCCAGGCGGGGATGGACCCCCAGGGCAGCCATGTCCCGTCCATGGGCGCTGAGGCGTCCGTGGGGATCGAGGGCCTGCAGCTGGATCAGCAGCTGCCGCGCCTCCAGAAGGGCGGCGCGGGGAGGCGGATCGATCCAGGGCAGTGCCTCGCCGAGGCCAGCCCCCCATTCGGCCAGCTGCAGGGCGATCGGCAGTGGGTCGCTCTCCAGCAGTTCCGGCGGGTCGAAGTCCGGGCGGCGCTGACGTTCGGCCGGACTCCACAGCCGAACCGCCCGGCCGGGACCCAGGCGTCCGGCCCGGCCGCTGCGCTGTTCGGCGCTGGCACGACTGGCCGGCACGGTCACCAGCCCATTCATGCCGGTGCTGGGATCAAAGCGGTTGCGCCGGCTCAGCCCTGAATCCACCACCAGGCCCACCCCTTCGATCGTCAGCGAGCTCTCGGCCACGGAGGTCGCGAGAACCACTTTGCCGGCGTTGTGACGGGCCCTCCGGATCGCTGCGCTCTGCTCCGCGAGGCTGAGCTGGCCGTGCAGGGGAGTGATCTCCAGCGCCTTGGCCCAGGCGGTGCTGTCCAGCAGCCTCTGCACCTGCTGGATCTCCCGTTGGCCGGGCACGAACACCAGCGCTGTCTCGTGGTCGCTGCGCTGGTCGAGCCAGTGGGTCTCCAGGGCTCGAAGCACCTGTTTGGCCAGCGATTCGTCCGGCCTGGACACCTGGTGGCTGATCGCCACCGGATGGCTGCGCCCTTCACTGGTGATCACCGACGCTTCCTGCAGGTTCTCGACCAGCGGGGCCAGATTGAGGGTGGCGGACATCACCAGCAGCCGAAGCTTGGGCTGCAGGACCGAGCGCGCCTCCCGCAACAGCGCCAGGGCCAGATCCGCTTCAGCCCGGCGCTCGTGAAATTCGTCGAAGATCACGCAGGCCACCCCGTTCAGGGTCGGATCGGCCTGCAGACGGCGGAGGAAGACCCCGTCGGTGAGCACCTCCAGCCTGGTGGCCGCCGAGATGCGCTGCTCAAGGCGGACCCTGTAGCCCACCTGCTGGCCCACGGCCTCGCCCAGGCTGGTCGCCAGCCGTGCGGCAGCGGCGCGGGCCGCCAGCCGTCGAGGCTCGAGCATCACGATCGTGCCCTGTCCCGGAGCCAGGGCGCGCAGGATCGCCAGGGGCACCCGGGTGGTCTTGCCGGCACCGGGGGGTGCCTGGAGCAACAGGGTGCTTCCAGGCGTCAGAGCCGCCAGGATCGCCGGCAGTTTCGGGTCGATCGGCAGGCTGTCACCATCACCGAGACCGTCGCTCAGGAGCTGATCGGTCGCCATCGGCTCCGTCGGTGGGCTGGAGGGCCGTTCAGCGGACGTGGCGGATGCCGTCGACAGGGTGGTAGGTCTCTCCGGTGGTTTCCTCGTAGACGATCGCCGGCAGTCCGGTCTCAAACATCGTCTGAAGGGCTTCCTTGAGGTAGGGATTCCAGCCGCCGGTGCTTACCTTCCCGTGGCGTACCGTCCAGTCCCAGGTGCCCTGAAGGTCGCGGGGGATGCGGCCCTCGCGGTCGCGCCGGGCCACCAGATCCTGGGATTCCACCAATCCGACGAGGATCGGAGCCTTGCCATAGGCCGGCGTGATGCTCAGTTCGAGGCGCACCGGATCATCCTTCACCAGTTTCAGGCGAAAGCGTTGTGGCAGCTTCAGACCGCGAAGAACGGCCCCAACGATTCGGGTTCTCTGATCCACGCTCGCCTCTCTCCCGGGTTCTGATCCACCCCAAGGTTGTACCAGCTTGGGGGGCCCCAGCGGCATCTCCTGCAGGATTCCGGTGGCAGGGAGGCCGTGATCGATGCCCCGATCAGGATCGCTCAGGGCTCCGGTGGCAGGAGCTCAGGCGTTCAATCGCCGGCGATCAGGTCCGATCTCCAGACTCCGGATTGTCGTCATCGGCACCGAAGCGCACGGTCAGCAGATCCTCCTGGGTGAGCTGGCCATCGGAATCCAGCAGCTCCGGATGAATGGTGAGTCGGCCGGTGCGGTCGGAGCCGGGTTGGGCTGAAGCGTCTCCGGGTCGGGGTACGGCTGAGAATCCGCGTCCCATCACCTTGAACGCCTGCCACAGCAGCCCGAGGAAGCAGGCTGCGTACACGAAGGGAAAGAGCTGGGCGAGGGAATGGGGCATCGACAGGGGTGCCCTGAGGGCGCTGGCGGGGACGCTCGTGGGCCGAGGTGTTGACAGGAGCGACCTGCTCCATCATTGCCGAGGTGAGGCCCCGGTTCCGCCGGACTGGGCGAGCATCCAGGCCCATAGGGTGCTGCAGGCGGCCCCGAAGGCCAGGAAGGCCAGCAGCAGCCGCACTGTTGCCTGGTGATGGCCGGCTAAATTGTCCATGCCGTTGCCGCATTTCTTTACAAAGCCTAGGGAGCCGGGGCCGGGCGTGCGGTTGTCTCGATGCGGTTGTGCTGACAGCTGTACCCCGGAGCGCCAGCAGCCATGACCCAGCCATGGGCCCCCCGGGGCGGATCTCCTCCCCTGGCGTGGCCCGACCGGACTCCTTACGGTCGATGGATCGAAGACGTCCCATTGCGTCATGGCTTCACGTCGTTTTCTGTTACCGGCCGTTCTGGTCTCCACCCTGGCGGTGGTGATGCCCCTCGCTTCTGCACGCGCCCAGGGAGCTGCTCCGGGGACAGCGCCTGCCGCTTCAGTTCTGGAGCGCCGCTCCTTTGTGGCGGATGCCGTTCGCCGGGCCGGCCCGGCGGTGGTCACGATCGACACCGAGCGCACCGTCACCGTGTCCGGCATGGGTGCCTGGCCGCGGGGG
This sequence comes from uncultured cyanobacterium, assembly GCA_903921295.1. Lineage (GTDB taxonomy): Bacteria > Cyanobacteriota > Cyanobacteriia > PCC-6307 > Cyanobiaceae > CAIXOZ01. Next base: position 6,933 of record CAIXOZ010000171.1, read on the forward strand.
TTGTTCGCTGATCCCTTCTTCCGTCAGTTCTTCGGGATGCCCCAGACGCAGCCCCCCTCCCAGCGCACGGAGCGCGGCCAGGGCAGTGGCGTGATCTTTCAGGGCGATGGCCTGATCCTGACCAATGCCCATGTGGTGGAGAAGACCGACCGGGTCATGGTCGGCCTCCGCGATGGTCGGCGGGTGGAGGGCAAGGTGGTGGGGATTGACCCGATCACCGATCTGGCCGTGGTGCGTCTCGGCCCCGGGGGACCCTGGCCCGTGGCCACCCTGGGCAATTCCGATGGCCTGCAGGTGGGGGACTGGGCCATTGCCGTTGGCAATCCCTTCGGGCTCGACAACACGGTCACCCTCGGAATCATCAGCAGCCTCAATCGCAACGTGAGCAAGCTGGGCATTGCCGACAAGCGCCTGGATCTGATCCAGACCGACGCTGCGATCAATCCCGGCAACTCCGGCGGCCCCTTGCTCAATGCCGATGGCGAGGTGGTGGGGATCAATGCCATCGTCAGAACCGGCCCGGGTGCCGGTCTGGGCTTCGCGATTCCGATCAACCGGGCGCGCGCTGTGGCCAAGGAACTCGTGGCCACCGGCAGAGTCAGTCACGCGATGATCGGTCTCGCCCTCGGTCAGGCCAGTGCCGACAGCGACGGCCGACCTCTGAGCGGTGCGCTGGTGGCTGCAGTCACCCCGGGCGGTCCGGCCGAGCTCGCCGGGATTCGACCGGGGGATCGGGTGGTGGCAGCGGCTGGAGCTCCGGTCCGTGTGCCCGCTGACCTGATAGAGCAGGTGGAAAAGCAGGGCGTGGGTCGGACGATGACCCTGGAAGTGGTCCGCGATGGCCGTTCCCTGACGGTGCAGGTGACGCCCGTGGAGCTGAAGCTGCCGCGCTCCTAGAAGCCGTTCTCCTCCTCTTCTTCCTCGCCGCGGCTGGTCATCAACCTGGCCAGGGTGTCCGGATCGAGGCTTGAGCCCTGGCCGAGCTGCTGACGGATCACCCATTGGGTGGCGGCCTTCTGGCTGTGCCAGGCCTGCAGCAACTGCTTGGCCATGTCCCGCAGGCGGTCCAGATCGACGGTGGCATCAAGGGCCCGGTTCATGCGCTCGAGCTCGAATTGCTGGCCGAGGGTGAGGGCGATCGGTTCTGTCATGGCAGGCATGGCGTTGAACTGCGATGACAATAAAAAATGTTTCAGGAGGCTCCGTATCGACGGTCACCGTGTCGGTTTCTCTGTCAGGGCTTGCGCACCGGAGTTGCTCTCGCTGATGGCAGGGAGGCATCCCGTGGTCGCGGTTGGTGCTCGCGGGGTCCGGGAGCACGGGCATCAAAAAACCCCCGGCCAGCTGGCGCGGGGGCGAGGTTGGCAAGGCGTGCCGGCGAAAGAGGCTGCCCGCGAGGACGAACGAACGGCGGTGTCAGGGATCGCCCCGCGGCGCGGAGGCTGGGGAGCTGATCAGGGGTTGTCGCGCAGCACCTCCACGCAGGCCGTGACGCAGGCTCCGTCATCGAGGGAGCAGGTGCTGATGCACTCGAAGTAGTGCTCCACGGGATCCTGGCCCTGGTGCGAGCCCAGGCGGGGGCCCGGGGTTGCCATGTTGCCGTCTGCCAGGGACTGGTAGGCGGTCATCTGCTCTTGCCTCAACGACTGTGTTGTCAGGCTATGCAGACAAAACAGCCGTGTCGATCGAAATGAGTCTTGGTGCCTAGTCCGGTGTGTTGTTGTGTTAAGGGATGCGCTCTGCTGTTGGTTGCATAAGTCCTCCCGTCTGCTTGCGGGCCTGGGTGCCGGACCCTGTGGCGTGAATCGCCAGCCCCTGCCAGAAGGTTGGGGGGAGGGGGGCGAGAGGTCCGCTCGTGCATGGGGATGCCGCCCCCGGCGGGATGCGAGGGGCCGCTGCTGCGGACGCGGCTGCGCTCGGCCCGCTGCTTCAGGCCGCCCGGCTCTGTTCCTTGCGGTTCTTGGCCTTGGCCTGCTGACGTGCGCGGTTGGCCAGCCGTTTGGCCTCGCGGGCTTCCTCCTGCAGGCGCTGATCCAGCTGGTCGGCTTCCTCGCGTTTCTTTTCCTGGTAGTAGGCGTAATCCCCGCGATAGAGAATCAGTTCACCATCGCGGATTTCCACGATCTTGTTGGCAACCCGGGAGACGAAATAGCGGTCGTGTGACACCACAAGCACGGCGCCCTCGTAATCGCACAGAGCCTGTTCGAGCATCTGTTTAGCGGGAATGTCGAGGTGGTTGGTGGGCTCATCCAGCACGATCAGGTTGCATGGCTTGAGCAGCATCAGCGCCAGTGCAAGCCGCGCTTTCTCGCCACCGCTGAGCTTGCCCACTTCCTTGAAGACGGCATCGTTGCTGAAGCAGAAACTGCCCAGCAGTGAGCGCACCTGGGCCTGGGTCCAATCGGGAACAGCCTCAAAGAGTGTGTCGATCACGGTCTTTCCCAGGTCGAGAGCCTCGGCCTGGTTCTGCTCGAAATAGCCCGCCACCACGTTGTGCTCACCGAGTCCGGCGAAGCCGTCCTCCGGGGTCTCCAGCCCCATCACCAGCCGCAGCAACGTTGATTTACCGGCGCCATTGGGGCCGACGAAGGCGATGCGATCCCCCCGTTCCACCTCCAGGTTGGCGCCCAGGAAGAGCACCTTGTCGCCATAACTGTGCGTGAGGTCGGCAATCCGGGCCACCTCGCGGCCGGAGCGGGGCGCGGGCGGGAACTGGAAGCGGGGACCGCTCACCGATTCCACCGGTGCCTCCAGCCGCTCCACCTTGTCGAGCAGCTTTTCGCGGCTCTTCGCCTGGGTGCTGCGGGTGGCACTGGCCCGGAACCGATCGATGTAGGCCTGCTGAGCGCTCAGTTCCTTCTGCTGCCGCTCGAAGGCGGCCTGGGTGGCCTCCTGTTCGAGTGCCTTCTGCTCCAGGTGCTGGCTGTAATTGCCCAGGTAGGAGCGGGAGATCCCGCGCTCGGTCTCGACGATCTGGTTGCAGATGCGATCGAGGAAGGTGCGGTCATGGCTGATCACCACCAGCGGCACCGTCTGCTCGACCAGATACGACTCCAGCCATTGAATCGTTTCCACATCCAGGTGGTTCGTCGGCTCGTCCAGCAGCAGCAGATCCGGCTCCTGGAGCAGGATCTTGCCGAGGGCAATGCGCATCTGCCAGCCGCCGGAGTAGTCGGCCACCAGCTGCTCGGCCCCTTCGGCGCTGAAGCCGATCGTCGGCAGCAGCTTGTCGATGCGGGCATCGAGCTCATAGCCATGCAAGGCCTCAAAACGGCTGTGCAGGCGTCCAAGCTCGTGGATCAGCTCGTCAAGGTGATCGGGGTCGCTGGCGGCCTGTTCCGAGGCCATCGCCTCCTCCACCTCGCGCTGGCGATTGAGCACCTCGGCGGCTTCCCCGAACGCCTGGAACAGTTCCTGGCGCACGGTGCGCTGCAGGTCGACATCGAACTCCTGCTGGAGGTAGGCGATCCGGGGCGAGCCCTGGCGCACCACCTCGCCGCTGGAGGGTTCTTCCAGACCGGCGATGATCCGCATCTGCGTCGACTTGCCGGCCCCATTCACGCCCACCAGGCCGATGCGATCGCCCGTCTTCACCTCCCAGGTGACATCGCGCAGCACTTCACCGGTGGGGTAGATCTTGCCGACACGTTCCAGGCGAAGCACAGGCGGATCCGGGACCAGGGCTCCCCATCATCCCTGGCCACGTGTTTCGGCATGGGGGAATCAGCCTTCGCTGTCTTTCGGCAGAGTGGTCGATCAGCCTGCGCTGTGTTTCGGCACAGTGGAGGATCAGCCTTCGCTGACCCAAGCGCCATGGTGCAACGTGTCGAACAGGTGGCCGCCCTGGTGGTGACCGCTGGTCTGGCGGTCGTCAGTTACTGGCTGTTCTTCAGCTGGGCCGAGGGCGGTGGGGTGCGGGATCAGCGTCCCGGTCACCGCAGTTCAGAGCCCCCCCCGAGCCTTGAGCAGCCACTGCTTGCTCGCCCCGTCCTCCTGGGAGGCCAGGTGGCGCTTCACTTCCTCAGCGGTCACCGGCAGCCCGAGGCTCTCGCCGATCGCCACGATCCGGGCCAGGGCCCCCTGGGGATCCTGTAGGGCCTGACGGAACAGTTCCTGGGTCAGGGCCTGGTCCTGCTGGATGCGTTCGTAGAGGGCTGAGGCGTTGTCACTGGTCATGGTCAGCGGTGATCGTGACGGCATTGGCAGGATCCGCGCGCAGCGCCCACCGAGCCGACGTTATGCACAGTGGCGCGTCGGCGCCATGCTCAGGCCCCCGACAGGCAACGAACTGCCATGCCTGCCGCTGCTGCTTCTGTCACGGCGGCGCTCATGGCCGTGATGGCCACCAACGACGCGGGCTCCGCGGGCCGGGATCGGTGCGGACCCCAAGCACCGTCCCTTGCGAGGCCCCGGTGACCGAGGGCAGATTGCCGGGATGGCCCCGCCGCTGCCACCAGGCCAGCAGCGCGAAGGCCAGGGCTTCCCGCTCCTGCTCGCCGATTCCCAGCTCCGCCAGGGGGCGGATCCAGATCCCATGGCACCGCCGGCGCAGCTCCTGGATCAGGAGGGGATTGCGGCTGCCACCGCCTGCCACCAGCAGCTCCAGGGGCGCGGCCGGATGGCGGGCCAGATCCTGGGCGATCACCGCGGCACTGAAGGCGGTGAGGGTGGCCATGGCATCGGCCACGGCACCGGGCGCAGGCGCCAGGGGCGGTGCGCCAGCCCCGGGCAGGTTCAGGCCGAGCTCCGCCAGGCGCCGCTCCAGATCGGCCGCCCCAAACAGCTCCCGACCGGTGGATTTGGGCGGCTGGCGCTGCAGATAGGGCTCCATCAGCCAGCGGTTGATCCAGGCTTCGTGCACCTGGCCCAGCCGTCCCCAGGCGCCGTCGGCATCAAAGCCGAGCGCACCGCCACTGAACCGCTGCACCGCCAGATCGATCAGGGTGTTGGCGGGGCCGCAGTCCCATCCCTGGACCGCTGCGCCCCGGTCAGGGCCCCGGCAGGGCGGCAGCAGGGTGACATTGGCAATGCCGCCCAGGTTGAGCACGGCCCGCCAGCCGGCCAGGGGTGGCAGCAATGCCTGATCGGTCGCCGGCACCAGCGGCGCCCCCTCGCCGCCCAAGGCCAGATCGTGGCTGCGGAAGTCGAACACCACCGGTCGGCCCAGGCGGGTGGCCAGGCGCGGACCCTGCAGCAGTTGCCAGCTGTTGCCGAGGCGATCCCCGCTGGGAGGGCGGTGCCAGAGGGTCTGGCCGTGGCATCCCACCAGCGCCGCCTGGCCCTGAGGATCGCAGGCCCGGGCGGCCGCGGCCTGGGCATCGGTCACGGCTTCGGCCAGCTCCAGAAGCTCGGCGCTGCTGACCGGCTCGCCCTGGCCGATCCCGACCAGTCGGCGCTGCAGCGCTGGCGGGTAGGGATGGTGAGAGGCGTTCAGCACCGCCCAGCGGGGGCGGAGGCTGGGCCCTGAAAAGCTTGCCAGCACCGCATCAACCCCATCGGCGCTGGTGCCACTCATCAGCCCCAGAACACGCATGGCCGCGCTCAGACGGAGGGGAGGGCTTCCAGCGACTCCGAGGCCCCCATCACCACCAGCAGTTCACCGTCGTTGAGGACGTAGGAGGCAGGTGGATTGACCGTGAGTCGGTTCTCGGGTCCAGCCGCCAGCACGCTGACGTTGTAGTTCTTGCGCAGATTCAGATCACGCAGGGATCGCCCGACGAACTTCTGCGGCACCTTGATCTCCTCGATGCTGTTGCGGTCATCGAGGCGCAGGCGCTCCAGCAGGTTGGGCCGCACCAGCTCCATCCCCAGCCGCGTCCCCTGCATCTTGGAGGGGAAGACCACCTTGTCGGCGCCGACCCGGCGCAGCATCTTTTCGTGCAGATCGCTGGTGGCCCGCGAGATCACCTGCATGACGCGGCTGCCCTGGCCATCCTTGGCGATCAGCGTGGCGGTGATGCTGGCTTCGATCGGTTCACTGATCGCCACCACCACCGTGCCGACATCGAGCACGCCGGAGGCGCGCAGGGCTTCCTCATCGGTGCAATCCACCACCCGGGCCTCGATCGCTGGATCGATCAGCCGGAGCTCGTCGATCGCCCGCTGGCTGGCATCGATGGCCAGAACCTCGGCACCGGCCCGCACCAGCTCCTTGCAGACGGCGCTGCCAAAGCGGCCCACGCCGATCACGGCGAAGCTCTTGGCCAGCTCAGGGCTGCTGCCCTGCCATTGCCACCATTGATTCATCGGCTCGGGGATGGGGGGATCGGGATTGAATTGGTTCTGGGGCGAGGCCGGCAGCCGCCGGCGGGTCCGGTGCCATTGCTATCAGCCCTTTGGGGTGACGCCGGTTCAGGCCAGGGGAGTGGTGCCGAGGCCGTTGTGCTGTTCCGATGCGTGCCTGGCCTGGGCGATGCCGGCATGCCGGTGCGATCGGCAGACGCTGCCTTCGCTGGAAGGGCGGAGGATCCGCAGGGCTTCAGAGGTAGATCTCCTCACGGGGATAGCCGACACGATTCTGGGGCCGGCTGCCGTAGATGGCGGACAGCAGCAGCAGGATGCCGATTCTGCCGACGAACATGCAGAGCATCAGCACCGATTGCCCCCAGGGATTGAGCTTGGCGGTGACCCCGACATCGAGGCCGACGGTGCCGAAAGCGGAGATGCAGGTGAACAGCTTCTCCAGGAACGTGAAGGCCTCACTGCCCGGGATGCCGTCGGTGGTCCGTCCCAGAGCCAGCACCAGGGTCATCGCCAGCACGAACATGGCCGAGGCCAGCGCCACCCCGATCGCCCGCAGCACCACCCGGGCCGGGATCTCGCGGTTGCGCACCACCACAGCGTCCTCATCGTTCAGGGTCGAGCGAGTGGCCGCCACCAGCGCGGCGAAGGTGGTGGTCTTGATGCCGCCGCCGGTGCCTCCGGGACTGGCGCCGATGAACATCAGCACAATCATCAGGAGCAGGCCAGCATCGGAGAGCGTCTCGAGGCTGAGCGGGATCGTGTTGAAGCCGGCGGTTCGGGTGGTGACCGACTGAAACAGGCTCACCTGGAGCTTCTCCCACCAGGAGAGCTCGTTCACCACGCCCTCAACGGCGAAGTGCTCGGTAAAGAGAAGGCCGACCGCGCCGATCACAATCAGGGCCAGCGTGGTACGGATCACGAGGCGGGTGTGCAGGCTCAGCCGTTCAATCCGCAGCAGCCGAAAGCGGTTCTGCCAGAGATCGTTGGCCACGCGCCAGCCGATGCCGCCCAGCACGATCAGCAGGCCGATCACCAGATTGACCACCGGATTGCTCCGGTAGTCGACGAGATTGTTGGCCCAGAGCCTGGGCCCGGGATCGCGGATGTCCGTGAA
>CAIXOZ010000172.1 GCA_903921295.1 uncultured cyanobacterium
CTGGCGGTGGTGTTGCTGGTGGTGGGAGGGATCGGCGCCACGGCCGCCTGGATCTATGCGGTCTGGTCCGGGGTGGTGCGCAAGGTGGAACGGATCCAGGAGCAGAGCGAACTGGACGCCCGGGAAGTGCGCATCCGCGAACTGGAAGATGACGTGCAGCGTTATCGCGCCACCGTCGATGCCCAGCTGAGCCTGCTGCCTGCCGCCGGCGGCAGCTCCGGCTCGCAGATGGTGGAAGGGGAACTGGTCAGCGACTGATCGCCCCGGTACCGTTCCATCCAGTACGGGATCCGGAGTGGCTGAAGGGCAGGGCGCCAGGTTGGCCATCCGCTTGCTGCAGGATGCCGCCGAACGGGGCGACCTGGATCCCTGGGATGTCGACGTGATCGCCGTCATCGACGGCTTCCTCGACCAGCTGCGCCAGCGCGTCGCCGTTCCCCGCCTCGTTGGCAGCTGCATCGGGACGCGCGGCAGTTATGAACAGGATCTGGCCGAGACCAGCGAGGCCTTCTTGGCGGCATCGGTGCTGGTGGCCCTGAAAGCGGAACTGCTGGAGGCCGCCACATTCCCCTGCGAGACGATCATCAACGACCCGTTCGCCGATGACGACCTCGATGGCGGCGAGAACTGGCAGCCGGCTCTGTTCGCGCTGCCCCGTCGGCCGGAGCGCCACCTGCTGCGCCGGCCCGTTGCGCCGCCGCCACTGCAACGTCCTGTGACCCTGGGGGAGTTGATCCGCCAGCTGGAGGACATCGCTGAACGCCTGGAGAACGAGGAGGGTCGCAGCCGCCAGCGCCAGCCTCGGGGTCGGCGCTACAGCGAGCGGGCGGCCATCGAACAGGTGGCTGCCCTCGCCCACCGGGAGAAGCTGCCGGAAACCACAGCTGCCCTGAGCCTGTTTCTGCTCTCCTGGCAGGACGCCCTCGGCTGGGTGAGCTTCGATGGCCTCGTCGAGGCCTGGGCAGCCGTTGCCCCGGCCGATCTAGATAGCGACAGGGTGGGGGTGTTCTGGGCCCTGCTCTTCCTCAGCTCCCAGGGCCGGGTGGAACTGGAGCAGCAGGGCAGTCTCTTCGGCCCCCTGAGCCTGCGGCGCCTTGCCGCCGCTTCCGTGGCTGGAACCGTCCCCAGCGCTGAGGCGACACCGCTGGCCAGCTGAGGCGCCGGCTTGCCCCCGGCGAAGGGGTCTTGGCGATTCCCTAGGCTGCGCGTCACTCCTTTGAGCGAAACAGGCGCCGATGAAGGCGATGATCCTGGCCGCCGGCAAAGGGACCCGGGTGCGACCCATCACGCACACGATCCCCAAGCCGATGATCCCGATCCTGCAGAAACCCGTGATGGAGTTTCTGCTGGAGCTGCTGCGACAGCATGGCTTCACCGAGGTGATGGTGAATGTCTCGCACCTGGCCGAAGAAATCGAGAACTATTTCCGGGATGGTCAGCGCTTCGGCGTTGAAATCGCCTACAGCTTCGAGGGTCGGATCGAGGAGGGAGAACTGATCGGTGAAGCCCTCGGCTCGGCCGGTGGCCTCAAGAAGATCCAGAGCTTCCAGCGCTTCTTTGATGAAACCTTCGTTGTCCTCTGCGGCGACGCACTGATCGATCTCGACC
>CAIXOZ010000173.1 GCA_903921295.1 uncultured cyanobacterium
ACCCCTTCTCGATGGGCTCGACCTGCAGCTGAGCCGTTCGCCGGCGACCGGTGAGCAGGTCGTCAGCATCAACGGCCACGAGGTCACCGCCGCCATCCGCAGTCCGGAGGTCACGGCCCTGGTGTCCGTGGTGGCGGCCCATCCATGCGTCCGCGAGGCTCTCACGGCCCAGCAGCAGCGGCTCGGGGCCCAGGGTGGGCTGGTGGCGGAGGGGAGGGACATCGGCACCGCGGTGTTCCCCGATGCCGAGCTCAAGGTATTCCTCACGGCCACTGTGGCGGAGCGGGCCCGCCGTCGCGCCGCCGACCTCGCCGATCGGGGCTTTGCCGTGCCCTCCCTCGAGGCCCTGGAGGCGCAGATCGCCGAGCGCGATCACCTCGATTCCAGCCGTGCCGTGGCGCCGCTGCGTCAGGCGGAGGATGCGGCCGAACTGATCACCGATGGCATGACCATCGAGGCGGTCATTCAGCGCCTGGTGGATCTGTTCCGGGAGCGGGTGCCTGAGGAGGTCTGGCCCGATCGCGCCATGGCGGCGCCGCACTGAACAGCTGTGCCTGCCTGCCCAGGCCGCCCGGCCGGGCCGCGCCCGGTGTGATCGGAGCCTTCGCTCCGGTTGCAATCAGCCGTTTCCTCGCCGCTCGAGCAGAGCATCCAGCAGCCCATCACAGGCGTCTTCGAGCAGATCGAGCACGTCGTTGAAGCCGTCGGCACCTCCGTAGTACGGATCCGGTACCGCGTCGGTGCGGTAGCGGCGGCAGTAGGCGGTCATCGGCTCAATCCTGGCGCTGATCGCTTCGGCTGGAACGAGCTTGCGCACGTTCTCGAGGTTCGATGGATCCATGGTCAGGATCAGATCGAACGTCTGCAGGTCGGCGGCTGTGATCTGCCGGGCCCTGCTCGGCAGCACCACCCCTCGGGCTTCGGCGGCGCGGATCATGCGCGCGTCGGCGCGTTTGCCCACGTGCCAGGAGCCTGTCCCCGCGGAATCGACCACGAAGGCGTCGCTCAGGCCCCTGAGCTCGAGACGATGCAGGAACAGGCCCTCCGCGGCTGGAGAGCGGCAGATGTTGCCCAGGCAGACAAAGAGCACCCGCGTTGGGGGGGCTGCTTGGAGGGAGGCGTCAGGCATTCGGTGCTCAGATCAGGCGTTCCAGGGCCTGGGTTGCCCGCAGGCGGACCACAGGCGTGTCTTCCTGGGCGGCATCCGTCAGGCGTGACAGGCAGGTGCAGATTCGCTCCCTGATCGCCGCCTGCTGGGCAGCCGGTGCCGGTGCGGACTGGGCCAGAGCCTCCAGCCCCACCACCACCGCGTAGCGCACCACCCACTCCCCGTCCGTGGCACCGGCTTCGAGGGCCATGAGACAACGCTCTCGGGTCAGCGCGCGCTCTTCAGGCACCAGCGTGTCCAGCTTCAGCTGTCCAAGGCCACGGGCGGCAGCGCGACGCACACTCGGCCCCACATCGGTGGCCAGCGCTTCCTCGAGCACGCCCAGCCCTTCCACCGCACCGATGCCGGCCAGCGCCCGCACAGCCCAGGCTCTGGCGCCGTAGTTGCTGGCATCGAGATCGAGCAGCGCCGGCACCGCCGAGGTGCCGATGGCGATCAGGCCCTCAACGGCGGCGACGGCGGCCCCGGGATTGTTGAAGCGCAGCACATCCACCAGGGTGTCGGCGGCTGCGGGGTCGGCGGTGGCGGCAAGGGTGGCCACCGCCCTCAACAGGGTCTCGGCGCTGTCGGCCTGCTGCACGGCCTCCTTCAGGGCCTCCAGGGAGGGAATCGGAGGCGTGGTCACAGCAGGTCATCCATCACGGCAAGCACAGCACCAGTGCTGATGGCGCTCTCCAGCTCGATCGGGTGGTTCTCCACCAGACCCCGCAGGGCGATCAGCTTGAGGCTGTTTTCGGCCAGGGTGCGGGCGATCGGCTCGAGCGCTGGGCGCCAGCCCACGGCGCCCAGGTCCATCAGGGCGGCCCGACGCACCTGCAGCTGCGGATGCCGGAGCAGCTCCAGCAGCGGCTCCGCCCAGCGAGGATCGCGGCTGAGCTGCAGCAGGGCCCGGCAGGCTGCGCTGCGGATCAGGGGGCGTTCGTGGCTGAGAAAGGGCTCGATCACCGCCAGGATCCCGGGGCTGTTCACCCCCACGGCCCCGAGCGCTTCGAGCATGGCTTCACAGGGTTCCATCAGGCGGGGGCTGTCGGCCCGCCGGACGCCGACGACCGCCGGGCCCGGGGCGAGGCGACGGGCGATCACGGCAGCGGCGTCACGGCAACCGAGTTCCCCGAGGGTGCGTGCCGCGGCTTCCCGCAGGCCGTCATCCTCATCGTCGAGGGTGATCAACAGATCAGGGATCGCTGCCTCGGCCGAGGCCCCGAGTTTCCCGAGGGCGCGGGCGGCATTGCGGGCCACGGCGTTGTGCTCGACGCCACTGCCTGGCACGCCTTGATGCCGCTGTGCCAGGGCGTGGCGCAGCAAGGGCACGGCCTCGGGATGCTGACTGCGCATCCGGCCGAGCCACCAGGCGGCGTAGTACTGATCGCCCTGGTTATCGCTCTGACGCAGTCGCGCCAGGGCTTCGTCCTCCGTGATCGGTGCACCGGATCCAGGCGGTGGAGCTTCGGCCATGGCCGAGGGTGTGGGGCACAGGGACCCTGATGCTGCCATCAGTTCCCCCCCGACCGGCGTCATTCCGGGGGGAGTGATACGGGGCCGGGGGCTGGGAGTTGTTGGTGGAGCCAGTGGACGGCGTCAGGCTGGATGGCAGAGGCTGTCCAGCGCCCCCTCCGGACGGTCTGGGCGAGGGATCGGGAAGCTGACGTCCGTGGCTGCGGCTGGGCGACCGTCGGCTGTGGTGAACGGCTGGTCTGGCGATGGCTGTTGTGGTAGAGGCTGTTGTGGTGAAGGGCTGTCTTGCTGAGCGGTTGTTCCGTTGCGCTGTTGATGGTGGCC
>CAIXOZ010000174.1 GCA_903921295.1 uncultured cyanobacterium
AGGGTCCGACGCTCTTCTGCCCCCCGATCGGCCACATCCAGGAACGCGGCGATTACCAGTGCAGCTGGCAGCCGGCCCGGATCACGCCGGCCCAGCTGGCGGCCGCCCAGGCGATGGCGCGCAAGGTCACCGATCACCTCGGCGGTGCGGGCCTGTTCGGCGTCGAGTTCTTCCTCTGCGGTGAACCGGGACAGGAGGAGGTGGTGTTCTCCGAGCTCTCACCCCGGCCCCACGACACTGGCCTGGTGACGCTGGTGGGGCAGAACCTCAGTGAATTCAGCCTCCATCTGCGGGCGGTGCTCGGTCTGCCGATCCCGGCGATCCGCTCGCTCGGTCCGGCCGCCAGTCGGGTGATCCTGGCCCGCGAGACCGCGGAGCAGGTGCAGGTTGACGGTGTCGCTGCCGCCCTCCAGGAGGACGAGACGGAGCTGCTGCTGTTCGGCAAAACCGAAGCCCGACCCTGGCGTCGGATGGGCGTCGCCCTGGCCCGCGGCGCCACCGAGGTGGAGGCTCGCCGCCGCGCCGATGCGGCAGCCGCCTGCGTGCAGGTCAGATCAGCGGCCTGAGCCCCCTGGTGGAGCGGGGTCTTGCCCCTTAAGGTGCGGCCAGCAAACGTGTCCATGTCCCAGGCCCAACCCAGCCGCCGCCGTCCGCGCGCCGACCGCCGTCCGGTCGCCGATGCCGATCCCCGTCGCCAGTCGCGACGCAACGGTCCATCGGATCGGGTGCTGGACTCCACCAGGGACCGTCGCAAGGGACGCGATGAGTCAGCCGATCCCCGCAAGGGTGGGCGCGGTGGTGGCCGTGGCGGTGGTTCCGGTGCTGGCGGAGGACAGAAGCCCCCGGCCAGGCCCCCCGCAGGTCGACCCCGCAAAGCCGCGGGCCGGCCGTTGCTGCCGTTTGCCCTTGGCCTGGCCCTCGGCTATGGCCTCAGCGGTCCCCTGCCGAAGCTGGTGGGACCGGCCCTGGCCGGCATGTTTCATGGACCCAGCAATCTGACCAGCCTGGTGCCCCCCCTCTGGCTCGGTCAGGGGCGGATTCTCGTTCTCGGGACCGACAAGGTGGCCGCCAACACCGACGTGATGCTCAGCGTCCAGCTGGGACAAGGCAAGACCACCCTGACCCAGGTGCCGCGTGACACCTTCATCGAATCGGACCGCTACGGGGTGCTCAAGGCCAATGCCCTGTATGCCACCGGTGGCATCGAGGCCGTCAAAAGCGAGCTCGGGCGGCTGCTCGGGTCACCTCCCGATCATTACGTGATCGTCAACCTGGATGCCGTACAGCACGCCGCTGATGCCATCGGCGGCGTCGAGGTGAATGTCCCCAAACGGATGGCCTACGTCGATCGCACCCAGGGCCTGGTGATCGATCTCTATCCCGGCCTGCAGGTGCTGAGGGGGAACGATCTGGAGGGATTCCTGCGTTTCCGTCACGATGAACTGGGCGACATCGGCCGCATGGAGCGCCAGAAGCTTGTCTTCAATGCCCTGTTCCGCAAACTGGCCGACCCCAGTACCCTCGCTCGCCTCCCCGAGTTGCTGGCGGTGGCCGGTCGGGACATCAAGACCGATCTGTCCCCGGTTGATCTCGCTCGGCTGTTCACCGCCATGGCCGGCACCAAGCTGACGATGGAGCGGGTGCCTGGCCGGCCGTTCTGGCATCACGACCTCAGCTATTGGATGCCCGACAGCAACACCGTCCATGCCGGCGAGAGCGGCGAACTGAGTACGCCCTGACGGCGTCTTGAACCATCCGGGTCTTGAGGTGTGGTGATGGGGCAGTCCCCTCAGGGGGTCTGGGCCCTGGAACCGGCCGGTGAGCCGGCACTCGCCGGAGATGGGCTGGCGGCGCCAACGGTTCCCGGTGTTGCCGTTCCCAGCACCTGGGCAGAGACATCCACCAGCACCAGGTCGCCGTCCTGCCAGCCCTTGGCCGGCAATTGCCCCTGATCGATCCAGGCCAGCATCAGGCTCC
>CAIXOZ010000175.1 GCA_903921295.1 uncultured cyanobacterium
ACCAGTTCACCCGGTATTCGCCCCGGTAGATCCGACCCTGCTGATGCAGGCGCACGAACGCCTCCACCACCGCCTCGCTGCAGCCCCGATCGAGGGTGAAGCGCTCCCGCTGCCAGTCCACGGAATACCCCAGCCGCCGCAGCTGGCCCACGATCGTGCCGCCGCTCTGGGCCTTCCACTCCCAGGCCTTCTCCAGAAAGGCCTCACGGCCGAGATCTTCCTTGCGCTTGCCTTCAGCCTTGAGCTGCTTCTCGAGGATCGTTTGCACCGCGATCGAGGCGTGATCAGTGCCGGGAAGGCAGAGCACGTTTTTGCCCTGCAGGCGCTGGAAGCGCACGATCGTGTCGATCAGGGCCGTGTTGAAGGCGTGACCCATGTGAAGACTGCCGGTCACGTTCGGCGGCGGAATCACCACCGAAAACGGCTCACCGGGAGCACTGGGATCGGGGTGAAAGGCGCCGCTGGTTTCCCAGGCCTGCTGCCAGCGCGCTTCGGTGCCCACCGGGTCGTAGGTCTTGGGCAGGGCGTCGGTCACGGGCGCAGGAACAGCCAATCGGGCCATGCTCGCAAAACGGTGGCGGGTCCGGGATAACGAGCGCGCGTCCACCACCATGGCCAGGCCCGAGGGATCACGCGCAAGGCCCGATCGACGCCCCGGCCCGCTGCTCTGCCGGATCTGCAGCCCTGGGCTGACAGGCTGCGATGGCGGCAGCGTCGACAGCATGCGCCGACGTAACCGTGGCGGGCCCGGTCCGGAGCCCGCTCACGCCAGCCAACGCGCCACAGCCGAGAAACAGCTGGGGCCAAACAGGTGGAGCGTGCAGAGACGGGCGCCTCCGAGGCCATGCCCTCCAAGGCGCGTCCCAACAACATCGGTCAGGGTCTCAATGAGCCAGGCGTTGCAGATAACCATCGCGGCTGCCGGCATTGATCCAACCGGTGGCAATGGTTTTGGTGTGGATGTGGTTCACCCGGCCGCGATGGATGTGCGAGGGCCCGGCTGGAAAGAGCACGAGCTTGCCACGCTCGGCCGCTTCATGGTGGCCCTGCCAGTGAAACTCGGTGCCGGCTGCCTCGACGCTGTTGCAGTAGAGGATCCAGGCCAGCACTCGGTGCACGGGCTCAGTGGCCTCATCGCTGATGGTCCAATCGCAATGCCAGCGCTTGAAGCCCTCACCCGGGGCATAGCGCTGCAGGTTGAAGATCGGATTCACAAACAGCTGCCGCTCCGGGCAGCAGTCACGGAACAGGGGGCGCTCCTGTAGGTAGCGCTCCAGCCCCGCTGTGACTCCTCGCAGGATCACGTCCGCCAGGGCATAGGCCTCGGGATCGGAGCGATCGATGGCCACCAGGCTGATGTCGGTGGACACCTTGGCCGGCTCGTCGCCGTCAGGGCCGAAGGCCACGCCAGGGCGCTGCAGATCGGGGCGTCGATCAAAGAACGCGTTCACGCCATCGGCGAGGGCCTCGTAGCCGTCATTGCGGTAGCGGGCGATCAACTCCATCAGCACTGCTCCTGCCAGGGCACAACCACCACCGCATCCAAACGCTGCCAGCGTCCTGGCTCAGCCACCACACGCTCGCTCAGGGCGACGCGCTCCAGAGCACGGACGATGCGGTCATTCTCAAGCACCTGATCGGCAGGACCCTGGGGCAGCACCAACACCTGGTGCTCCGCTGGATCGGCCATCAGCTGCAACTCCAGATCCGCCAGCTCCCGTTCAAAGAACACCCGCCGCCACCGCCCCATCTGCAGCGGACCGATGGCCTCGGCGAAGGCCTTCAGCCCGGCCTCATCGCCGCTGCAGCCGCAGTTCAGGGCCAGCCAGATCAGCAGCTTGGCCCAGCTGTCGGCGGTCCAGAGGGGCTGAAAGCTGGCCCGGTGCTGACGCACCAGCTCACTGATGGCGAAATCCACCAAGGTGGCCTGCAGTCGGGCGGGATCCATGGGCCGCGGGCCCGCAAGGGCGGAAAGAACAGGGGCATCCTCCATCAGCTGCGCATGGACACCGACACGGCGCGGCCCGTTGACCGGATCAGCGGCAGACTGGACAAGGAACCCCCTGCGGAGATGGGCCCATGGTCCTGGACCTGAACGACCCCGAGCTTGAGTTCTCGGATCTGGTGTACGCCTACCAGAGCTGGGTGATGGCGATCATCAACGACGAGAAGCTGGCCGCCGAGCAGGATGGCGCCAGCGCCAAGCTCCTCAACGATGACATCGTCGATGAGGCCCTCAGCGCGATGCGGTTTCTGCCCGGCGAGGTGACCAGCGCCATTGAATCGAGCCTGGCCCGCGCCTATGACGTGGATCCGGAGGAACTGGCTGCGCTGCTGTTCCCTGAGGACTGACGAGCGCTGCCATGGCCGTGGTCAACCGCTGTGCCGTGGCGATCGCCCCGGCAGAACCGCTGCTGGCCTGGGCCCGGGGCCTGGGCCTGAGCACCGAGGGCCCCGGTGGGGCCGAGGCCTGCCTCTACCTGCTCCGTGAGGTGGACAGTGACGCTGACGCCGAGGAGGCGCTCCAGGAGATCCACGCGGACATCTTCGACGCCGAGCTCGATGCCTGGTGCCGCGACGAAGGCCAATGGCCGGAGCCCCGCGATTACGCCCTGTTCCGCCGGTGGTTTGCGGTGCAACTCCATCCCCTGATCCACGACCTGGTGGAGGAGCCCCCCCTGCTTGCCACCCCGGTGGATGAGGAGCTGGTGGAGGCCCTGCGCCAGGCCCTGGTTGAGGGAGACGGTGGTCCCTAGGTCCTCAGTGACGCTCAGAGGAAACTGAAATCACTGGGCCGCAGGTCGCTGGCCCTCACCCCGAGCAGGGTGAGGGCATCGCCACCGAACTGCACCCGCGTTTCCCCGACGCCTTGCTGCACCTGCAGCCCACCGGGCCCGGGTGTTCCCAGGGATTCGAACTGAATCCGATCAAAACCGGGGCGGTAGTCAAGGATCACGGCATCGATGCCGGTCTTGCTGAACACAAAGGTGTCACGGCCACCGAGCCCCTGCATCACCTGACGGCCGCTGCCGGCCACCAGCAGATCATCGACGGAACCCCCGATCAGACGATCACCGCCATCGGAGCCGACCACCAGCTGCGGCATCAGCGGATCGGCGATCTGATCGCCGGAGGCCTCACCACCACGCCGTTCGGTGTAAACGAAGGCATCGGCCTGGATGTGACGGGTGTCGGTGTTGCGCAGGATCAGCGAAGACAGTGTGGTCGCTTCGATCTCCCGCAGGGTGGCGCCATCAAAACCCTGGTTCCTGTACCAGTAGGCATCGCCGTCGCGCAGGTTCTGGAACTGCTGGGCAATGATCCGCTGGAAGGTTTCTCCCACCATGCCGCCGGCGACGTGGCGTTCCGCGAGACCGCCGATCCACAGTTCCACCGCATCCACACTGCCGTAAGCGGTCTGCAGCGCCGCAGCGGTGCCCGGATCGCCGCTGATTTCGGAAAAACTGGTGTAGGCCGTGAGACCAAGGGCCACCCGGGTCTGGTTGGGGGTGCCGAGGCCGAGGTCACGACCGCGCTGAATGTTGATCGCCGCCAGGTCCATCGACATCGGGCCGACGTCGAGAAAATTGCGCAGATCATCCACCAGATGCACATCAAGGGCATTGGAGCGATCGGCAGCCAGATGACGCAGCAGGGCGGCAGCGCCGCCATCGGCCACGAACTCCGTGGTGGACTGGAAAAAGGCGTCCTTCAGGGTCACAGGCGTACCGAGGGTCTGGCCCTGCTCCCCGATCTTCTCGAGGTTGGCGGAAACGATCGAATGGCCGAAACGGAAGGCCGCCCCCGCGAATTCCTCGCTCAGACGCGCATCCACCGTCGGATTGAAGCCGCGATAGGCGGCGATCGCCTTGTTGCCGAGCAGATGGGGCAGAAACTCCTGATAGGTGATCACAGCGATTTCAGCGCCGACGATCGCCCGGGCCTGCTGATACAGCTGCTCACCACTCCAGGTCGGATGCTGCTGGGCGAGCCGATCCACCTGGCGGTTGTGCTCCCGCACGAACAGGGTCTGCAGGGCCGTGAGATCAGGATTCTCCTGAACGCGCACATCGCCGGCGAGAAACTGACCGTTGACGATCGGCAGATTGGCGCCCGCGGAGGTGAGCAGGTGGCCATCGGCCGTGCGCAGGGCGCTTGCGGTGGCGGCATCGGATCCGTAGACCATCGAGCCATCAAGCCAGCCGGTGATGTTGTTGACGGCAGCGGCCGGGCGGCCGGCCACACCGGTGAGCGGATCGATCACGGTGCGCGTCATCGGAATCGTGGTGCCCTGAAGCACCGGATCACCGTCAGGGATCGTGATCGCGATCGAGGTCACCCCGTCGGAGCGCATCAGATCGAGGTCGTGGTCAATGAACTGCCCCCAGGCGTACATCATTCCCGACAGTCCCTCGGCGTTCGGCACCTCCCCCTGACCGGCGACCACGACGTTGCTGATCGTGCGGGCATTGGGAGCATCACTGACCATCGCCTGAACGCCATCGGCGAAACGGGCGGGTCCGAGCCGGCTGAAACTGCTGCCGACTGCATTCAGCGTGGACGTGGGGCTGGTGTTGCCGCTGCCATCGATCGAGCGGTAGCGCGTGCGCGGCGCCAGGCCGGGCGGCAGCGGCCGGTTGGGTGCCTCGCCATCGACCGGTGGCCAGGCCCCGCGACCGGGCTCCTCCGGCAGGCGCGCTCCCGGAGCCGGAGCGGGCCTGACGCCGCTGACCGGGCGCGGCGTCAGCGCCGCTGGTCCGGACAACACGGGCGCCAGAAAGGGGCTGCGGGGACGGGACCCGCTCTCCAGGGCGAGGAGAGCCTGGAGGGTGGAAGCCGCCCGGGGGGCGGTGCGGGCGGAGGGGGATGGAGAGACGCTGGCCATGGAAGGCAACCGACTGTCACCACCATCCGGCCGGTCCTTGTCAGCACCGTGACAGGCGACGGTCACACTGTGACAAGGAAAATCAGCCAATCTGGAGCCACTCAGGGCTGCCCGGATGACGGCCGACCACACCCCAGACACCGCCGACGGCACCGCGATCGCGTCCTGCCCCTGGGTGTGGCTTGTCGATGACGACGAGGAGCTTCAGGAGATGCTGGCGCCCTACCTGGAGCAGCAGGGCGCACGGGTCACCTGTCTGGCCAGCGCCGAGGCGTGCCAGGAGCTGCTGCAACAGCAGCAGCCTGATGTGCTGGTGCTCGATGTGATGCTGCCGGGCCTGGATGGCCTCAGCCTGCTGCGACGCCTGCGGGATCAGGGAATCGGCGTACCCGTGCTGATGCTCACCGCCAAAGGGGATCCGGTGGATCGGATCATCGGCCTCGAGCAGGGGGCCGACGACTATCTCGCCAAACCCTTTCTGCCGCGGGAGCTGAACGCCAGGATCCAGGCGGTGCTCAGGCGCCAGCCAGGCCAGACCGGTGCCGGCCCCGAAGGAACGAACGACGGCAACGTCCGCTTCGGCGACTGCCTGCTCGATCGCCGCCGCCGCCTGTTCCGGCGCGGCCAGGATCTCGGCATCAGCAGTGGTGAATTCGATCTGCTCGATGTGCTGGTGCAGAACCCGCAGCGGCCGCTGTCCCGCGATCGCCTGATCGAACTCACCCGCGGCCCCCTCAGTGAGATCGACCCGCGCAGCATGGATGTGCAGGTCTCACGGTTGCGCAAGTTGATCGAGGAGGATCCACGCCGGCCGATCCATCTCCAGACGGTCTGGGGCTACGGCTATGTGTTCGCTCCGGAGAGCAGCGGATGATCCCCCCTCTGCCGCGCCTTCTGCGGCGCCGCACCCCGCGGACACGATGGCCCTTGCAGCCGCTGACGGGGGCGGCCATCGCCCTGGGGCGGATCGGGCAACCGTTGCGCCGTCCAAGCCCGATGCTGGTGCGGCTGATCGGCCTGTTCCTGCTCTGCTGGCTGGCCAGCTTCCTGCTGGTGCGCACCCTTCTCACCAGTCGGACAGACCGCAGCCAGGTGGAGCAGATGGCCGGAATTCTGGCCAACAACATCGCCCTGACCGAGCTCGCCCTGGAGCACTACCCGCCGGCTGCGGTGGCCCAGCTCAATGGCTTCCAGCTGCTGGTGGCCAACCGCCCGAGCCTGGGCACAAGCAGCGATCGCCGCCTCCGTGCCCAGCTGGAGCACCTCTCGCAGGACCTCTGCGACCGCCTCGGCCACTGCCCGACCCTGATCCCACAGCCGGGGCATGGGCGGGGGGTCTGGATCCGGATCCGCTCCTCACTGGAACCGGTCTGGCTGTTCTCGCCGTTACCGGCCCAGGGTCTGTTCAGCCCGGATCCGCTGGTGATCGCCCTGTCGATGCTCGGCGGCAGCGTGCTGGCGGGGGGACTGTTCCTGCTGCTCGAGGTGCAACGTCCGCTCAAACAGCTGAGTGCCGCCATCGCCCTGGTGGGCACCTGTGATGGCGAGGCGATGGTGCCGGTGAGCGGTTCAAGCGAGGTGCGGCAGTTGGCGTCACGCTTCAACGCGATGCTGACGCGGCTGCAGGCCAACGAGGATGAGCGCCGCACCATGCTGGCCGGCATCACCCATGATCTGAACAGCCCGATCACGCGGCTGGCGGTGCGGCTGAGCCTGGCCAACGAGGCCCTGGAGGCGGAGCAGACGTCAACCGCAAGCAGCGCTGAGCGCCGGGTTGGCGGCCTGCGCCAACGCGATCTGGCCGCCATGAACGCCGACCTGGCGGCGATTCAGCGCATCACCCAGCAGTTTCTGCTCTTCGCCAGCTGCGATGGGATCGAGCCGTTCAACGTGCTCCGCCTGGATGCCCTGCTGGAGGAAAGCTGCGGCCGCTGCAGCGATCAGGACGTGAGCCTGGCACTGGAGCCGCTCACGGCCCGGGTGCAGCCGACGGCAATCATTCGTGCCGTGGCCAATCTGCTCGACAACGCCGAGAATTACGGACAGCCGCCGCTGCGGCTGACGCTGGGCACCCTGCCGGGGGAGCGGTTCGAGATCCGGGTCAGTGATGGGGGGCCGGGGCTGAGCGATGCCGCTTTTGAGCAGGCGAAACAACCGTTCCAGCGCCTCGATCCCTCCCGCGGCGGCAAGGGCCACTGCGGCCTCGGCCTGGCGATCGCCGAGCGCGTCGCCCTGGCCCATGGCGGCGAGCTCCGCTGCGAGCGATCAAAACAGCCGGGAGCGATCGGGTTCACGATCAGCCTCAGCGGTCGGCTCGATCCCGAAGCTGGTGCCGCCGGCGCCACCAGCCGCCGCGAAAGCGAGGCGAGCTGATGGCGCACGCCCCGCCGACATTTCCGTGCCAGGCGTGGCCCCGGGGCCTGACCCAGGTTCTGCAGAGAGCCCTGCTGATCGGCCTGCTGCTGGGGCCGCTGCCACTGACGGGGGCCCGGGCGCGGCCCCCCGGGGGACCGGGCGGCGGCGGCGGTGGCCCCGGCGTGCAACGGGCCTTCCTGGAGCTCCGCCAGCTCGAACGCGAGAAGCTGGCGGAGGAGTTGGTCCTGATTGAAGCGGCCCGGCGTTGTGTGGAGGCGGCGCAGAGCCTGCGCAGCCTGCACGATTGTCACCGCCGCGAGCGGGAGGCCGAGTGGGACCATCGCGAGCGCTTCCATCGCCGCATCGAAGCGGTACGGGCCCGCTACGGCATCGGCCCCCCACGACGGGGCGATGGTCCGCCACAACGCGATGGGCCTCCACCGTTCTGAGGGTCATCACCGGCGCCGTAGGGTTGATGAAGGTGATCGCAGCCGGCATGACGGATGCCTGCCAACCCGACGGTGGAGACGCCGGCTCCGGGCTCCCCGAAACCAGCACCTCCCTCAAGTGGGGCGAGGACGGTGAACTCTCCCCCGTCGATCTGCAACGGGTGCTGGCGAGACTGACCGAACCCTCCCTGATCAGCTGCGAGCTGGACGTAAGCAGCGCGGATCCTGCTGAGGCCTGACCCCAGCGCCTGCATCCAGGTACTGGCGTCGTAACCGCCAGCGCCCCCTTGGCTTCAGGCCCAGAAACCGCCGGCAGCTGCAAAGATCTACGGGGTCGCCGGATCGCCCTGAATCTTCTTCCCCCCTTTCTGAACTCATCGCGGGGCTTTCCTCTGGCCGCGAGCTGGATGTTGAGCAGTGAGATCCGGCTCAAGGCAGGGTTTGCCTCCTCGCGGCGGCTGATGCTGATGGGCCTGTTCCACATGGCCCTGCGCAAGTCGCGCGTGGCGTTCATGGTCACCACCGAGGCGGAGGCGCGCCAGCAGCTGATCGACACCCGCCCCGGACTGTTGTTCCTGACGTCACAGCTGGAGCAGGGATCAGCCCTGGCCCTGGTGGAGCAGGCACGGGAGCTGGTGAGTGACATCCGCACCCTGCTGATCGTCGATGCCGAGCGTGACGATCTGGTGGCAGCAGGCCGCTCCAGCGCCGATGCAGTGGTGTGCGAAGCCGACTGCTTCACGGCCGAAGAACCACTGAAGGCGATGATCCGCTCACTGGCGGTGAACCATCGCTACCGCTCAGCAACGGTGCTGGCGGCGATGGACGCGGCAGCGGTGGAGCGCGATCCGTGGCGGGATGCGGCACCGGATCTGAATGCGCGCGAACGGGAGCAACTGGAACTGCTGCTGAAGGGCCTGCCCGACCGGGACATCAGTGAGCGGCTGCAGATCAGCTACGAAGCGGCCCGCAGCCGAACCAAGGGTCTGCGTCGCAAACTCGGCGCCAGCACCCGCGCCCAGATGGTGGCCAGGGCCCTGCAGCTGGGGCTGGATCAGCTGCGGGGCTGAGCGGGCAGACAACGACCGCAGCGCCTGGATCGGCTCCTGACCAGCCAGGCGTACAGCGATCGGGTCATCCCGGCAGCGTGCCGATCAGTCTCCGCTGATCCGTTGCTCACCGCAGCCGCCCTGCACCTTGCGGCCCTTCAGCGCGCCCGCCGGTTCGGCCTTGCGATGCGCACCGATCGGCTGCTCAGGCAGAGCGAAACCTGCACCGCCGGCCGGACTCTGTTGCAGCAGCGCCACGGCATCCCCCAGTAAAACGCAACGCCACTGACTTCTGCACGCCCTGAACAGCGGCCACAGGCCGTCTGAAGTCAAGCCTCAAGGCATTGGCGTCAATGAACGCACACGACCAGAACAACCTGAAAAACCCCGTCAACGTACACCAAAGCACCGGCCAGGAAGCGCCTCCTGGCATTGCCTTAAAGGGGCAAAGATCCAAAACAGACCAAAACCGGAAGCGGTCCCAATCCCTGCTGTTCTCAGGATCCGGTGCGGCACAACTCGAAAGCCCAGAGGCCTGTGGCCGTCCCAAGTATTGCCAACCTCCAGAGCGCCCAACAGGGCTGATGGCAACAACGATCAGCTGAACACAAAAAATCAGCTGAACACCAAAGATCAGAAAAAAGAAGACCGAATCTGACGAATACAAGCGATGCGCGACTACGGGTTCACCCAGATCAACGATCCTCCTGCGAGGGAACGATCCTGGACTCGCCTAAGCAACGGCAGCCCTCAAGAGGTCTCAACCATCGGCCTGGCACCATCTGTTCAGGACCTTTCCCTCGCCAGATGGTTCGGCCGCCGATCTTCAGAGGCCCGAAAAAACTCAGCGAAGGCGAGAACCTTCCAGAAAAGACTGCAAAAGTCTGGCTGTTTTACAACGAGGGAGACGCAAGAACCGACATCCGACCCGTGCGCAGGCCTCTGGGATCGTGATGCTCTGGGATCGCTCTGCCATCGCCAGAGGCGTGATGCCCGCTGCCGGTTTCGAACCAGCGACATCCTGCGTGTAAAGCAGGCGCTCTACCGCTGAGCTAAGCGGGCGTGGCGGCATTCTGCCGGATCTGAGGCGCCCTGCTGGCCTGGCTGAGCGGGTCCGGCACCACTGGCATGGCATCGGAGCCGCCACCCGCGGCACACTCGGGCCAACCGCGCTCAGGTTTCTGGCCTCCGGACGCGCCCACGACCGCGCCACCTGGCTGCTGGCCCTGCCCTTCGGGCTGCTCTGGTGGCCCTGGCTGGGGCTGGCCGGCCTGGTGGGCGGCGGCCTGGCCTTCCTGGTGGGCGGCCTCTGGCTCTCGCCCGATCTCGACACCCGCTCCAACCCCACCCGGCGCTGGGGGCCGTTGCGGCTGCTCTGGTGGCCCTATCGCAGGCTGCTGCGGCACCGCTCGCTGCTCTCGCACAGTCCGCTGCTGGGCACAGCCGGCCGGCTGCTTTATCTGCTCGCCCTGGTGCTGGGCCTGGGCCTGATCGCCGCACCGCTCGGGGCCCCCAGCCCGGAGGCGCTGCTCGCCTGGCTGCAGGCGCTGTGGAACCAGCAGCGGGGCCTCAGCCTGGCGCTGCTCAGCGGCCTGGAGGCCAGCAGCTGGCTGCATCTGCTCCAGGACGGGGATCCGATGCCGTCCACCCCCAGGCTGCTGCGGCGCTTCTCAGCCAGGGGCCGACGCCGCCGGTGAGAGGGTGGGGGCTGCCCCCGTGGCTCCCCCAACGGCACCGCCGCCAGCCCGACGCCATGCCCCAACCGCCCCAGCCCAGCCTCAGCGCCCTCTCCGAGCTGATCGCCGTGGTGGCGCGCCTGCGGGATCCCGAAACCGGCTGCCCCTGGGACCTGGCCCAGAGCCACGCCTCGCTCGTGCCCTACGTGCTCGAGGAAGCCCACGAGGTGGCCGATGCGATCCGCCACGGCGACGACGAGCACCTGGCCGAAGAGCTCGGGGACCTGCTGCTGCAGGTGCTGCTGCATGCCCAGATCGCCAGCGAGGAGGGCCGCTTCGATCTGGACACGATCAGCCGCGGCCTCAGCGCCAAGTTGATTCGCCGTCACCCGCATGTGTTCGCCAACGACGTGAACAGCGCCAACCGGGGCAACAGCGGCCACCCGGAGGCGGTGGTGGCGAGCTGGGAGGCGATCAAGGGCGCTGAACGCGATGCCGGCGCCGCCGCCCCCAGCGCCAGCCCTCTCAGCGATCGCCTCGCTGGCAAGGTGCGCGGCCAACCCGCCCTGGCCGGCGCGATGACAATCTCCCGCAAGGCCGCCGCCGCCGGCTTCGAGTGGCACAGCATCGACGGTGTCTGGGAGAAGGTGCACGAGGAGCTCGAGGAGCTCAAGGAGGCCGTGGCGGAAGCCCAGGCCAGCGGCGATTCCGCCCATGCTCAGGAGGAGCTGGGGGATGTGCTGTTCACGCTGGTGAACGTGGCCCGCTGGTGCGGCATCGATCCAGAAGCGGGCCTGGCCGGCACCAACCGACGCTTCCTCGATCGCTTCTCACGGGTGGAGGCCGCCCTGAAAGGCAACCTCCGGGGCCGCGACCTCAGCGAACTGGAAGGCCTCTGGCGACAGGCCAAGGCCGAGATCCGGGCCGAAGCGAGCGGCTGACGCCCGCTCAGCCCTCCGGCGGCCGAGGCAAAAACGACCTAATGGGTGCGAATCTTCTATGGCTGGCGGCCCAACCTCTCCGATGAAGGAGACAACCATCTGGTCGAACTCGCCATTGCGGGAGCCGCCGCTGCGATCGTGACGCGCAACCTCCGGGATCTGAAGCAATCAGACTTGCTGTTCCCTCACCTGGCGATTCTCAGCCCAGAACAGTTTCTTGCCCTGCTGCCATGACCGCACTCACCGTTCGACTGGCCGACGACAAGCATCAGCGGCTGAAGGCCCTGGCGCAGAGCCGCGGCACCACCTTGAACCGCCTGATCGACGACATGGCTACCCAGATGCTGGCCGAGCACGACGCCGAACTGCGGTTTCAACTGCGCGCCGCCCGAGGCACCGGCAAGGAGCAGCGGGGTCTCGATCTGCTGGCCAAGGCCGCTCAATCCTCCGGCGGCTGAGCGCGGCGCTGACCCTTGAGGGCGCTGCGCTGCTTCTTGGCCGCCAGGCGCCGTTCCTTCGAGCCCCGGGTGGGCCTGGTGGGGCGCCGGGGCGGCGGCGGTGGCCGCAGCGCCTCCTGCAGCAGCTCCACCAGGCGCCGCTGGGCCGCCACCCGGTTCTGCCACTGGGAGCGGTGCTCGCTGGCGGCGATCACGACCGTGCCGTCCACCAGCTTCCCCTCCAGCCGCCGCAACGCCCGCGCCTGCAGCGCCGGCGGCAGGGCCGCGGAGGCCGCCAGATCAAACACCAGCTCCACCCGCGAATCGGTGGTATTCACGTTCTGTCCGCCGGGGCCGGAGGAGCGCGAGAAGCGCCAGCGCAGCTCCGCCGCCGGGATGCGCAGCACCGCCCCGCCCGGCACGGGCAGCTGCAGATCGGCGCTGGGCTGGGCGGCGGCCATCGCCCGAGCCTGTCACGGCGGCGCGTGCCCTGGCGCACCAGCAGCGACGCAGACACACCCGCGATGCGCAAATCTGGAGACAGCAACCGTCGCGCCGATGGCCGAGAGCAGCACCGCGCCCGCCCCCACCCCGGGCTGGATCGATGAAATCTTCGAAGGCGTGCGCTATGGCCTCGCCGGCCGCGTCATCGCCGAGCAGCAGTCGGACTTCCAGCGCGTCACGATCATCGAGAGCGAGCGCTACGGCAAGGGGCTGCTGCTCGATGGCTGCTGGATGACGGCCGAGCGCCAGGAGCGGCACTACCACGAAGCGATCGTGCATCCGGCCCTGTGCGGCGCCGATCGGATCGAGCGGGTGCTGGTGATCGGCGGCGGCGATGGCGGCACCGCCCGCGAGTGCCTGCGCCACGCCGACGTCCAGCACCTCGACATGGTGGAGATCGACGGCCTGGTGGTGCAGTGGAGTCAGGAGCACCTACCGTCGATCGGCGGCGGTTGCTGGCGCGACCCCCGCTTCCACCTCACCGTGGGGGATGGCATCGCCTGGGCCGCCGCTGCCCCCGAGGCCAGCTACGACGTGGTGATCGTGGATGGCTCCGACCCGGCCGGTCCGGCGGAGGGGCTGTTCAACCGCGCCTTCTTCGAGCAGTGCCGGCGCATCCTCAGGCCCGGCGGTGTGTTCGCCACCCAGAGCGAATCACCGGAGGCCTTCCGCCAGGTGCACATCGACACCGTCCGGGTGATCCGTGAGGTGTTCGGCCACGCCGATCCGCTCTACGGCTGGGTGCCGATGTATCCGAGCGGCTGGTGGAGCTGGACGTTCGCCGCCACGGACGGCCGTCGGTATCTGGAGCCGGATCCCGACCGTGCCGCGGCCGTGGCCCGTGGCTGTGAGATCTGGAGTCCCCGCTGGCAGCGGGGTGCCTTCGACGCCATCCCGGCGGCGATCGAGCGGGCGCTGGCGGACTGAGGCTCGCAAGGCGGCACCACCGGGCCCGTCGGATCACTCCGGCCGGCGGGCCTGGCCGTGGGTCTGCCGGCGCGACCAGAGAGCCGCCAGGGCCAGCACCAGTGCCATCAGCAGATAGCCCCTGGCCCAGGGAGCTCCGACGCCCCATCCGAGCTCGAGCACGGTGGCGGCCTGGGTGAAGCGCCAGGCATGAATCACCCCGATCCGGGCGCAGCCCGAGGCCACGGCCGCACACAGGCTGGCCGCCCAGAAACGACGCTCGATCACGTACACCAGCAGCGCCGCCAGCAGCATGGCGCTGATGATCTGGCCCTGCTCCAGGGCGAAGGCCCCCGCCGTCCAGACGTCCGCCTGATTCAGGGTTGGAGCAGCGCCGGTGTGAAGGGCTGTGCCGCCGTCCCGCTGCCGCCGGCCCGCAGGCCGGCCTTGAGCAGCATCGATCCCCAGCTGGCCAGGCCCGGCAGCAGGCCCTGGGCCACAGCGGGGGCATGGGAGCGCGGTGTGGTCTCAAAGGCCTGAGCGGCGATCACCAGGCCGATGTAGAGCACGATCGCCATGCCGGCCTCGATCGGCACCAGCGCCGCGATCACGCCGAACAGGCCCAGCAGGCAGGCGGCACCCATCACCAGGCCATTGCGCCAGGAGTCGCCGATGCGGGCCCCCATCGCTGTCCAGGCGGGATGGCCGATGTAGAGGGAGGTGGGGAAGCAGCCCCCCAGAACCGCCGCGGTGATCGAGCCGATGCCGTTGATCAGCAGCGAGCTGCGCACGGGATAGCGGTCGCCGGCGGCCTCGGCGCTTTCGATGGTCTGCAGCGAGCCCAGCAGGTTGAACAGCCCCATCGGCACGATCACCCCCAGCCAGGGCAGCAGCTGACCGCGACCGGCCCACAGGGCCCCCAGCTGCACCTGGGGCAGACGCACGCCCATCTGGGCCACCTGCTGGCTCCAGGACTGGGCATCAAGCTGAATCAGGCCGCTCCCCCAGGCGAGGGCCGTGCCGACCAGCACCGCCAGCAACCCACCCGGCAGCGGCAGCCTGATCTGGCCGTAGTAGCTCACCAGGATGATGGCCAGCACCGTCAGACACACCAGCGGATGGGCATAGGTGCGCAGCAGGAACCCGAGGGCGATGCCCGCCAGGGTCGAGAGCAGGGCCGCCCGGGGCAGCCAGCGACGCAGCACCTGGGCACAGAAGGCGCCGGCGGCCTCGATCAGACCGGATCCCAGACAGGCCACCATGCCGGCCTGCCACGAGAGGCGCACGGCGTCAGCCTCGGTCAGGCCCCGGGCCACGGCCGTGAGCTTCACCGGCAGCATCACCAGGAACACGAAGCCGAACACCGTCACGATGTTGATGCCGTAGGGCAGGGCCGTGCGGTCGTCGCGGCCTTCGAGGCGGGCGAGGCGATGGGCCTGCAGGGCGCAGACGAGATTCCCCACCAGCAGGCTGATGCCGGTGGCCGGCAGCACCGTGCCGATCAGCAGCGCGTCGGGATAGGCGAGCACACCACGGCAGAGGCTGAGGATCAGCAGGATCTGGATCAGGTTGTCGAGACCCAGGCCCAGAAAGCCATCCAGATCCCCGGCCACGAACCAACGGACTGAGAGTCGGCCGGATCCGACCTGCTCCTGGCTCGGCGCCATGGCGTTCAGCGATCGGGGAAGCTGGATCCGAGCAGCAACCTTGCAGCGATGGCATCCCCCAGCAGCCTGTTTGACACCGATGGCGCCATCTTCATGGGCGGCCGGCGGGATCCGGCCGGTTGTGCCGTGGGCCTGTTCGGAGTGCCCTTCGATGGCACCACCTCCTTCCGCCCCGGCACCCGCTTCGGGCCGGCGGCGGTGCGCGAGGTGAGTTCCGGCCTCGAAACCTATGACCCCCAGCTCGATCTGGACCTGGAGGATCTGGCCTTCGCCGATCTCGGTGCTGTGACCATCCCCTTCGGCGCCCCCGAACCGGTGGTGGCGGCGGTTCGAGTCGCCACCGAGCAGGTGCTGGCCCTCGGCCTGGCGCCGCTGATGCTCGGCGGTGAACACTCGATCAGCTCCGGTGCCGTGGCGGCCGTGGCCGCCCGCCATCCCGATCTGGTGCTGGTGCAGCTCGATGCCCATGCCGATCTGCGCCAGGAGTGGCTCGGCAGTCAGCACAGCCACGCCTGTGCCATGCGCCGCTGCCTGGAGGTGCTGCCCAGTGGAGAACTGCGCCAGATCGCGATCCGCAGCGGCACCCGCGAGGAGTTCACCGAGCTCAGGCAGAGCGGCCGACTGGTGGCGATCGAGAAGATGGCCGCCGCCCTGCGGCCGCTGCGCGGCCGACCCCTTTACCTGACGGTGGATCTCGACTGGTTTGATCCTGCCGTGATGCCCGGCACCGGCACACCCGAACCGGGTGGTTTCCTCTGGAGCGACTTCGCCGCGCTGGTGGACGAGCTGCGCCACCACACCCTGGTGGCCGCCGATGTGGTGGAACTGGCGCCGTTGCTTGATCCCACCGGCGTCAGCAGCGTGCTGGCCGCGAAGGTGACCCGCAGCCTGCTGCTGCTGCTGGGTCACACCGGCGCCTGAACCGAAAAGCGTTCAGAGGCCTGGCAACCGCCGCGCGCCATAACCAACTGCTCCTTCCTCAAGGCCCCACAGTCAGGCCCCATCGCCAGGGCAGAGAGCCGGCAACGGACCTGAGGCAGGCAGGGCCGTCGACGAGCGACCCGTGGTCGAGGAAGGGAAGGATCAGGTTCCGGCACGCATCACCGGGCAGGTCTTCGATCCGTGGAACGACCTCTCAGGCGGTGCAGGTGGAGCCATCGAGGTGGGGGTCCGACCAGCACAGCCGCTGCCTGGAAGCGGCTCAGCACTCAGTAGCAGAGGGTGCCGTTGGCCCGCTGCTCCCGCAGGCGGTCGTGCTGTTGACCCAGCAGCTTCACCGCCAGGGTCGGGTGGTTGTGGAGCAGGTTCAGGAAGCTGAGCCGATCCAGACGCAGCACCTCCACCGGCGTCCGGGCCACGGCCTCGGTGCGGTAGCGACCATCCCGCCAGAGGATGTCCTGATAGCTGATCAACTCCCCCTGGCGGGAGAGCACCACGGTGCCGCTCTCATCGATCACGTCCACCAGACCGCGGCAGATGGCATAGATCGCATCGGCGTGATGGCCACGCTGAAAGAGGCGGGCTCCGGTGGGGAAGGTGAGCTGCTCGCTGTGGTGATGGGCCGCCATCAGCTCCAACGGGGTCAGGGCCGGCATCGCAGGCAGGGCCTCGGAGCCCGTGGCAGACGCGGCAGGAGTTGGAGAGGTCGTGATCGGGGATCCCAGCACTGGCGACCCCCCGGAGCCGATGGACATCGAACGCACCTCCTTCGCTGATGGATCGAAGACTGACTATTTCAATCTTCACCTTGTCAGAACCAGGTGTCGAAGTACACCTCTGAACGGCATGCGCTACACATCCTCAGCATTTCTTCAGGGTTCGGGGATCACGTTGGTCAGGGTGAGCTGCCGGTTGAGCCCATGGCTGGCCGCCGCACTGCCATCGCTGATCCGGGGCAGCTGCGGCAGTCGCGCCGTCCAGTGGTGGCACCAGAGCTCGGAGGCCAGCTCGGGATGGATCGCCAGCTGTCGCAGCTGACACCAGCCCGGTTGACCATCCACGGGCGGGCTGCAGTGGCGGCAGCCGCGGCAGGAAGGGCGCTGAGCCATGGCTCCAGATCGCCAGGGGCGCCCAACGTAGTCAGACCCTCCGGATCAGGCCATGGCGCCGGCAGATCTGCCGACATCGCCAGGGAAAGAGACAGCAGAGCGCTGGTCGCGGCCGGCGCAACGACGCGCCCTCCCCGACGGCCTGCAGCGACCCTGGGCCTGTCTGCAGCCCCTTCGTCAGAAGCGTCATCAGGTCCGACGCCCGCAGCCGCTCCGGCACCACCGGCAGCCATCACGCCGTCTCCATAGGATCCGCCCAGTTCCTTTGCGACGGCCGAACGCCATGGCCCTGCTGCGCACCCCGCTTCATGGCGCCACCGAAGCCGCCGGAGGGCGCCTGGTGCCCTTCGCCGGCTGGGAGATGGCTGTGCAGTTCGCCGGTCTGGTGCAGGAGCACCACGCCGTGCGTCAGCACTGCGGCGTGTTCGACATCTCCCACATGGGGGTGCTCAGCCTGCGGGGCGAAGGCGTCAAGGAGGCCCTCCAGAGCCTCGTGCCGAGCGATCTGTTCCGGATCGGCCCCGGCGAGGCCTGCTACACCGTGCTGCTCAATGCCAGCGGCGGCATCCGCGACGATCTGATCGTCTACGACCTCGGCCGCGATCCCGAGGGCTCCGGCGATCTGGTGCTGCTGGTGATCAATGCGGCCTGTGCCGACGCCGACACCGCCTGGCTGCGCCAGCGGCTCGAACCCCAGGGCATCACGCTGGACGACCGCAAGGGCGATGGCGTCCTGCTCGCCCTGCAGGGGCCCGAGGCGGCCGCCCGCCTGGAGGCGCTGAGCGGTGTCGCTCTGGAGGGCGTCCCCCGCTTCGGCCATCGCCAGCTGCGCCTCGATGGCCAGGCCGCCGGAGCCGCCCATGGGGCCAGCGTCTTCGCGGCCCGCACCGGCTACACCGGCGAGGACGGCTTCGAACTGCTGCTCGAAGCGCCTGCGGGCCTGGCCCTCTGGCAGCAGCTGCTGGCGGAGGGGGTCACGCCCTGCGGCCTCGGGGCCCGCGACACCCTGCGACTGGAAGCGGCGATGCCCCTCTACGGGCAGGATCTCGATCCGGGCACCAGCCCGCTGGAGGCGGGGCTGGGCTGGCTGGTGCATCTGGAGATGCCCGCCGCCTTCGAAGGGCGCGAGGCTCTGGAAGCCCAGACGGCCGCAGGGGTGTCACGGCGTCTGGTGGGGCTGAAGCTGGAGGGTCGTGCGATCGCGCGCCATGGCTATCCGGTGCTGCACGACGGTGCCGTGGTGGGCACGATCAGCAGCGGCAGCT
>CAIXOZ010000176.1 GCA_903921295.1 uncultured cyanobacterium
GGACCGACCAGCGACGGCAGCTCGGCAGCGGTGGCGGTGCTGCTGGATCTGCCGGTGGTGCTGGTGGTGGAGGCCTCCAGGCAGGCCGGATCGGTGGCGGCGCTGGTGCGTGGCTTCCGCGACCACGACCCGCGGTTGAGCCTCGCCGGCGTGGTGCTGAACCGGATCAGCGGTGACCGTCACCGGCAGTTGCTCACCGAGGCGCTGCAGGCGATCGGGGTCCCCCTGCTCGGGGTGCTGCCGCCGGACGACAGCCTGGCCTGGCCATCGAGACACCTGGGGTTGCTGCCGCCCGAGGAGGTGCAGGACCTGCCGCAGCGCCTCGATCGCTGGGCGGAACTGGCACGCAGCAGCCTCGATCTGCCGCACTGGCAATCCCTGCTCGAGGCCCCGGCCAGAGCACTGTCGCCCCCCTCCGCCACCAGAGCGACCAGCGACGCTCCGCCGCTGACGATCGCCGTGGCCCGCGATGCCGCCTTCCATTTCCTGTACCCAGAAGCGCGCGAACTGCTGGAAGAGGCCGGCGCCCAGCCCGTGGCCTGGAGTCCCCTCGCCGATGAACCGCTGCCGCCGGATTGTCGGGGGGTGGTCCTGCCTGGCGGCTATCCGGAGCTGCACCGCCGGCAGCTGGGCCAATGCCGCCGAAGCCTGGATGACCTGGCCGCCGCGGCCACCGCTGGCCTGCCGATCTACGCCGAATGCGGCGGCCTGCTGCTGCTTGGCGATCGCCTGCACGGACCGGACCAGGAGGACGGGGAGCCAGGCTCCCGGATGGCGGGCGTGTTTCCCTTTCAGGCCCGACGCGGAGCCCTCAGCCTCGGCTATCGCCACAGTGAAGCCCTGGGCGATGGCCTGGTGCTGCGCCGAGGTGAACGGCACTGGGGGCACGAATTTCACCGCTGGCAGCTGCAGGCCTCCGGCGACAGCAAGAACAGGCAACGATGCCCATTGGCGTTCCGCCAGGGCCTGTGGCAGCTTGAAGGCTGGGGAGTCCCTGCGCAGGAGGAGGGATGGAGCGCAAAGAACGTTCACGCCAGCTGGCTGCATCTCCACTGGGCTGGATGCCCGGAGATCCCCCAGCGCCTGGTCGCCGCTTCCGCAGCCGCCGTTCCATGGAACGGTGGGTCGAACGGCAGGACCATCGCCTCGACCTCGGCAAGGAGCGCTGGAATCTGATCGTCAGCGGCCAGGTGCAGGGGGTCGGCTACCGCCAGGCCTGCTGCGAACAGGCCCGCCGCATGGGGCTGGGGGGCTGGGTCCGCAACCGCAGCGATGGCGGCGTCGAGATCGAGGCCGAGGGCCCTTACCACCGCCTCAACGAACTGCGGCTCTGGTGTGAGCGCGGGCCGAGCCAGGCCGTGGTGCTCGGGGTCGCTGCCGCCCAGGTGACACCGATGGGCACCGACTGGTTTGAGGTACGGCGCTAGGCCTCCAGGCACCCAGGACCACCAACCCCTCACGGACGATCGACCGGTTCCAGGCCCGACGCGCTCAGCCGCTGACCGCCATACGCTGGAGACCCCATCCCGGGATAGCGGCGTGCCTGTCACCGTCGGCCTCTGGAGCGAGCTGGTCGCCTACGGCCTTGGCGTGGGCTTCAGCCCCCTCCACATCGGTCTGATCCTGCTGCTGCTGCTCGGAGAGCACCCACTGCGCCGGGCCGGCCTGCTCGTGCTCAGCTGGTTCGCCACCACGGCCCTGATCGTGCTGCTGATGCTGAGCCTCGGCCATGGCCTGCTCCTGCCGATGCAGCAGGGCAGCGCCCACCGCACCGGTCTCGACCTGCTGGCCGCAGGAGCCCTGCTGGCCCTTGGGCTCAGTGAACTGAGCAGCCCGAATGATGAGGGCGAGATTCCCGGCTGGGCCAAGCGGCTCGACCGGGTCGCCGCCCAGCCGCTGCCGCTGCTGATCGCCATCAGCAGCGGCCTGGAGCTGATCAGTCCCGATGATCTGTTCCTGTTCGCCAAAGCGGCCTCCGCCCTGCTCGCTGGCCAGTTGCAGCGAACGAGCGAATCCCTTGATCTGGTCCTTTTCGGTGCGGTCTCCAGCCTCTGGCTGGCCCTCCCCCTTCTGGCCCTGGTGCTCGGCCGCGAGCGGATTCTGCCGCTGCTGGCCAGCGGCAGAAACTGGCTCTATCGCCAGGGGGACCGGCTGGTGGGCGTGATCAGCCTCGCTCTGGCGCTCTATCTCGGCCTGCAGGGAATCCACGGGCTGCAGAGCCCAGCAGGTTGAGCAGGACAGCGCCTGTGCTGGCGGCGCTCAGGCCGAATCCTGAAACCACTGCTGCCAACAGGCGCGATCGGCGGCAGTGGCGGCGTGGGCCGAGAGGGTGACGGCCTGGCTGGCGCGGCTGACCGCCACGTAGACGAGCTGGCGCCGCAGGACCGGATCGCTGGGCCAGAAGACATCAGCCGCGACAAAGACCTCGCCGAAGGTGCTGCCCTGGCTGCGATGCACCGTAAGCACCGCAGCCGGTCCGAGGGAGGCGAAGGCATCACGCACCAGGAAATACCGCCGCCACAGCGCCCGCCCCTCCTGCTTGCCCGCCTCGCGGGCGCCGGTGCGCAGCTGCAGAAGCACAGCCTCCAGGCTCGCGCGCGCCGCGGAGCCGAGCGGCGGCAGCAGCCGCAGCGAAAGCTGGCTTTCCCCGGATTCCACCCGCGCCGTCAGGGTGTCGATCACAGGTGCCGGTCCGTCAAGCCGGCCCGTGAGACCGAAATCGGCCAGATCACAGCGCTCCGGGATGACATCCCGCACCACCAGCTCCCGATTGGAGCCCAGCACCATGTCGGGCTCCTCTGCCGCCTCCTCACCCTCACGGCAGGCCGGCGCCATCACCGCCTGCCGGGTGATCAGCACCTCACCGGGCAGCACCGGCAGCTGATCGGCCATCGCACCATGGAGAGCACGCCGGGCGATCGGCACCAGGCGCTCAAGGGTGCGATTGGTGTAACAAAGGATGCGGGCAAGATCGGGGTTGTCGGTGAGCACGCTGCGGCGCAGCGCCTCCTGGGCCGCCTCCAGCCAGGAGGCCGAATCGAGCAGGGCCACCTGACCCTGGGGATCGCGGATCGGCGGCAGCAGAGGCGGCCGGCGGCAGGGCAGGGCGCCGCTGCGCAGGCCCGAGGCGAGCCGCAGAACCGGGCCCTGATGGCGCACGACCTCCTGCAGATCGGCGCGCTGGCAGTACTGCATCTGAAACACCGGGCTCTCAGCCTCCCCGACCGGCGGCAACTGGGCAGGATCGCCCACGAACACCAGCCGGGTGCGAAAGGGATGGGCGCAACGCAGGCAGATCTCCAGCAGGCTGCTGTCGACCATCGAAGCTTCATCGATCAGCACGAGGCCGAGATGTTCGAGGGCCAGGGCGGTCTGCTCGGTTTCCTCACAGCGCTCGAGATCCCGCTCCCGCCGCAGCCGCAGCCGCAGCAGGCGATGGATCGTCGAGGGATACCAGGTGGGGCTGAGCTGGGCCAGCTCCAGGTGACGCCGCAGCACGCCCACCGCCTTGTGGGTCGGGGCGACCACGGTCCAGCAGAGGCCGGCGGCTTCCGCCTGGGCCAGGAAGCGCATCGAAAGAAACGTCTTGCCGGTGCCGGCGTAACCGCTGAGCACAAAGGGCTGGCGTCCATCGCGGGCCGCCAACCATTGCGCGAAGGCATCACAGGCCTGCCGCTGGTCGCCGGTGAGCCCATCGGCATCGCTGCTGGCCCTTGGCACGGCGCGGCCCTCAGGCCGGGGGCAGGGCGCTCAGCCAGCCGACCCCCTGGGCGATCTGCAGCGGGGATCCCAGAAGGCTGAGGCCGGTCAGCGCAATCGCCGGACCGAGCAGGCTGCCCACCAGCACTTCGGTGCGGCTGTGGCCGAGGCTTTCCTTGAGCGGCTTCAGCTCCGACCCGCCCTCACTCCAGAGGGTGGACGGCAGGGCATTGACCCGGGTGGCGATCGTGCCGGCGGCCCGGCGCACACCGCTGGCGTCGTACATCACCACGAAGGCGACGGCACTGGCCAGAGCAAAGACCGGGGCCTCAAACCCCTGCTCCCAGCCGATCGCTGCAGCGGTGCCGGTGACGAGCGCCGAGTGGCTGGAGGGCATGCCACCGGTTTCGATCAACACCGCGGGGCGCCAGCGGCGGTGCACCACCAGTTCGATCACCAGTTTCGAAAGCTGGGCGAGGCCGCAGGCGGCCAGGCCCCAGGCCAGGGGGCCATTGGCCAGGAGGGAGAGCATGGGGCTCATCGGTCGCGGCTCGTGATGTAGTCGGCCAGAGCCAACAGGGGTTGGGCGCTGGCGATCCAGGGGGAGAGGGAGGCCTTGGCTTCCTCCACCAGGGCATCGGCCCGACGACGGGATTCCTCGAGGCCGAGCAGCTTCGGATAGGTGGTCTTGTCGGCGGTGAGATCCTTGCCGGCGGTCTTGCCGAGCACCTCACTGCTGGCCGTCACATCCAGGATGTCATCGATGATCTGGAAGGCAAGACCAATACCCCGGGAGTAGATGCGCAGGGCGGTGAGCAGGGCCTCATCAGCACCGGCCACCAGGGCACCGCAGAGCACGCAGGCCTGAAGCAGGGCGCCGGTCTTGTGCAGATGGATGTACTCGAGCGTCTCCAGATCCACGGCCTTGCCCTCGCTCTCCAGGTCGACCACCTGACCGCCGACCAGGCCAGGGGCACCGGAGGCGAGCGAGAGCTCGCCGACCACCGCCAGCAACCGCTCCGCCGGCACGCCGGGGCTGCGCAGGGCCACCATCTCGAAGGCGCGGGTGAGCAGGGCGTCCCCCGCCAGAATCGCGTTGGCTTCGCCGTAGACCTTGTGGTTGGTGGGACGACCGCGGCGCAGATCGTCGTTGTCCATCGCCGGCAGATCGTCGTGGATCAGCGACATCGTGTGCACCATCTCC
>CAIXOZ010000177.1 GCA_903921295.1 uncultured cyanobacterium
GTGGCACTCCTTGCGCTCCCGCATCGGCACACAGGGGCAGTTCCAGAAGGCCTGGGACACCTCAGCCTCCTTGTCCTCGTAATGACGGCAGGGGCAGAGGGCGGCGCCGAGCTGGTCCTTGTGGCGGGCGAGCCCCTCGAGCACCACAGCGGTGACCCCAGGATCACTGCAGAAATAGGTGCCGGTGCGCTGGGCGTAGGTCTCGGCGAACTTGCGGATCACCTCAAGGCTGTCGGAACCAGGCGCCTTGGCGGAGGGAGCGTCGGACATGGGCTGGGGTTGAGGGACGGCACCACCGCAGGCACGACCTCCGAGCCCGGCGCAGTACCGAAGCACAACGCAGCAGGGAGATTGGCGACGGCGGGTCCGGGCCGATTACGAAACAAGGAAGTTTCGTTATCGGCAGCCTAAGGCACGGCGCCGAGGATGGTGAGAATCGCCATTGTGGCCTTCCGCCGACCCGATCGCCGAGATCCACCAACGACAGCCCCGACGTGGCATGGTGTGAAACGCATGCCCCATCGGAACCGCCGGGCTTCGCCATGAGCGCCTCGACCCAGGCCCCCACCCGCGACGCCGTCCTGGCCTATCTGCTGCGCCATGGCGAAGCGACCGCCGCCCAGATGGCCGACACCCTGCTGGTTTCGGTGCAGATCATGCGACGTCATCTGCGCAGCCTGGAAGAGGACGGCCTGGTCAGCGCCAGCGTCAGCGGCGACGGACCCGGCCGCCCCAGCAACCGCTGGCACCTGACGCCAGAAGGGCACCGCCGCTTCGCCGACGGCAGCGAACATTTCGCGCTCGGCCTTCTCAGTTCGATGGCCAGCTCCCTGCCCCCCGAGGCCATGGAGCAGTTGCTGCTCCAGCAGGCCAGCGCCAAGGCCGACGACTACCGCCAGCGGATCGGCGGCGGCGGGCTCGATCAACGCATCGCCCGGCTGGTGGAGCTGCGACGACGGGAGGGCTACGTGGCGGAATGCCAGCAGGAAGAGGGCGGCAGCTGGTTGATCAGCGAATTCCACTGCTCGCTGATGCGGATCGCGGAGCAGTTCCCCCTGGTGTGCGATCAGGAGCTGCAGCTGATCCGCAATGTCTTCCCGGACTGCCAGGTCGAACGGGTGCACTGGCGCCTGGAGGAGGGCCACGCCTGCGGGTTCCGGCTCCAGCCAGCCACCGGGCCATGAGCGCTGATTCCCGCGATGCAGGTCCCCTCTCGGCGGCCGATGCCGCGCTGCTGGCAAGCGCGTGTCTCGGCCCCAGCGAACGTCACCAACTGAGCCTCCTGGCCCACAGCCTGCGCACCCTCCAGGCGATCGCCGGACGATGCCAGGGTCCACCCCCCGACGCTGGCGCCATCGTGGCCTGGGCGCATCAGCAGGGGCCGCTCGCGGGCGATCCGGAGTTCCGGGCGGCCTTCTGCCGCCAGCTCCTCAGCAGCGCCGATCTCCTCCGCCATGTCGCCGCCGATCCGGCGACCGATGCCTCTGGCTCCGACGCCCTGGCCCTCGAGCTGGAGCAACTGATCGCCTGGTGCGAACAACAAGTCCGAACTCCCGGCCAGGCCAGCTGAGCTGCGATCATCCCTGCAGCCTCCCGCTGCGCCATGACCGGCACGATCCCCGACGCCCTCAGCTTCTTCCGTCTGAGCTGCGGTCGCTGGCGCTCCCAGCGCAGCAGCCACCACCTGCTGCACCGCCGTGCGGAGGCCGGCGGCTCCCTGATTGAGGTGGTGGAACTGGCTGCCGATGACCCTCGCCTGATCGCGATCGCCGAGCTGCATCAGCAGGACCCTGCCGGCCTTGTGGGCGGTTGCCGGGTGCGCTGGACAGCGTCGATGGCCTGGGACAAGGTCGGTGAAGCCCATGAGGGGGACAGCCTCTTCGGTCTGATCCCCACCGACGCCGCCGGGCGACGCGGCTTGCTGCTGCGGGATCGGGGCTATGCCGAAACCGCCCCGGTGGCGGGCCACTTCCAGCTGGATGATCGCGATGGCCTGCTGCTGACCACCTCCTACGAAACGATGGCCAGCCTCGAGCGCTTCAGCTTTGCCGGACCCGATATCCGGCTGCGCACCAGCACGGTGGAAGGGTTGTCGAACACGGCGTCCTTCTGCATCGAGACCCGCTGCCGGGAAGGGGATCACAGCGCTGATGCGGCCGCCGGCGGCAGCGACGCCACCGCGGCCAGCGCCGGGGGCCCCGGACGCGCCGCGCCGGCCCTCTCGCCGCTCGGCTGGTGACGAACGTTACGGACTGTGAGCCCTGCCCCCTGCCGTAGAGGGCGAACGGGGCGGTACTTCTACGATCCCAAGCGACGGATGCCGATGCTCGCGTGGCCCTTCCCCTTCTGAAGTACGCACCAACCACCCAGAACGCCCGGGTTGCCCCCCTGAGGGTTGGTTCGGACGAGGATCCGAAGGCGGTGTCCCTCGACAAAGCGATTGACCGCGAAGACCAGAACTTCGTGATCGAATCGGCCTACAGGCAGATCTTCTTCCATGCCTTCAAGGTGGATCGGGATCGCACCCTGGAA
>CAIXOZ010000178.1 GCA_903921295.1 uncultured cyanobacterium
CCACCGTCAAGGACGGAGAGAGGCTGGGACCAGCCTCGAGCTCATGGGCCTGGACGATGGCGGCCTGCTCGCACGGCTGGCCCAGAGTGTCAGCCTGCCCTGCTGGCACAGGTTGTCAGCCTGCTCTGCTGCCCCAGGGCGGCAGTAGAGCAGGTGTCAGTGAAGTCTCAGGGCTTCGTCGAGAGCCCGTACAACGGCTCTGAGGCTTTCGTGTCGGCTGTTGCTGATCGGCTCAGGAGCCGCGGACCACGGTCCGCTCCGCTTTGGTCAATTCCTTCTCCAATCGGGCCCGCAGGGCGTCGGGAATGGGGCGGTTCGCGTAACCGGCGTAATGGGCCGCCAGGGAGTTGACCGCGGTCTGCATCGTTGTGAAGGAGGCCAGGCCGTTCACCCGGCTCTGGGGCCGGTAACGGCTCATGTAGTCGTTGATCAGGGCGCGGGCCTCAATCTCGGACTCCTGGCGGTTCGGATCGTCCTGGTCGATGGCGATCGTGGTCAGCAGCGTCTGCGCCACGCTCACCGTGTCGTCGACGTAGTTGCCGGTGAGTCGACCATTGCCGGCCGAGCAGGCTGTCAGGGACAGGCAGAGCACCAGGCCGAGGACAGCACAGGCGCGAAGCAGGCGGCCGCTGATCCGATTCCAAACCCCGACCATGGCCTCAGCAGCTGTTTTTTCCATCTTAGAAGGGGCCTTTAAATCACCAGGCCCCGGCGCCCGGCAGCCAGGAGCGGCTGCAGGGTCTCGAGCACCGCAGCCGAGGCCAGAACCTGCGTATCGGCTGTCGCCCGCTCCACCAGTTCCACCTCGCCACTGGCGGCACCGCGGCCCACCACCAGCCTCCAGGGGATGCCGATCAGATCGGCATCCTTGAATTTGACTCCCGCCCGCTCAGGTCGGTCATCGAGCAACACATCGATGCCGTTGGCCTTGAGCGCGTCGTAAAGCTGCTCGCCCAGGGTCGCCTGAGCCTGATCCTGGGCATTGGCGATCACCACGATCACTTCGAACGGGGCAATCGAGACGGGCCAGCAGATGCCGTTGCGGTCGTGGTGCTGCTCCACGGCGGCCTGGGCCAATCGGGACACGCCGATGCCGTAGCAGCCCATCCACAGCGCCTCATCGACGCCGGCTTCGTTGGTGAAGCGGGCATTGAGCGCTTCTGAATACTTGCGGCCGAGCTGGAAGATGTGGCCCACTTCAATGCCGCGGGACGCCTCGAGGGTCTGGCTGGGATCGTGCACACAGCGATCGCCAGGCTGGGCGGACCGCAGGTCCACCACCTGTTTCGGGCCTGGATCGAGGCCGAGGCCGGCCCAGCCTGCCCCCACCCGGTGGGCATCCGGTTGGTTGGCCCCGCAGACGAAGGACTCGAGGGCGAGGGCGGTGGGGTCAAACAGACGCAGGAAGGAGCGTTGCAGACGGGGTTTGACATCCTGCACGGATCCCGACTTGCCGGACTCCGACGTGCCGGAGGCCGGACGGACGGCGTCATCGCTGGGGATGATTCCGTCACCACCCAGCAGGGCATCGTCCAGATCCGGCCCGAGGAACCCCATGGGCCAGGCGGTGAGATCGAGATCCAATCGCTCCTGTCTCACCAGATCGGCGCTCAGGGGCTCGATCCCGAGCAGGGCGCCATGCGCAGCGCCGAGGCGAGCGGAGACGGCGTTGGCCAGTTTCACGTCGTTGAGCTCCTGGTCGCCCCGCAGGCTCACGAGCAGCGGTTGACGCAGGCCATCCTCAAAACGGGCCAGCAGCAGCAGCACCTTCACCAGTTGGTTGGCCTCGAAACCGTGGGCCTGCACCAGTTGATCAATGCTGGTCTGGCCAGGCGTTGCCAACAGGGCACCGACGCCGCCATCGCGAAGCCCCCCTTCGAGGGCCACGGCCGCAGCGGCCACAGAGACGGCTCG
>CAIXOZ010000179.1 GCA_903921295.1 uncultured cyanobacterium
AGCCGCTGGGTGGAGATGCCGGCGCGGGCCGCGATCTCCGAGAGCGTTTCCCCGGGTTGAATCACCACCTGTGCCGCCTGAGATGGCAGGGGCAGGCTGAGGGCGAGGACCAGGGCTGCCAGCTGGCGGCGCATGGGAACAGGGTGCTGTTGGCAGAAACCTTAGGGTCCACGGTCGGTGCGAACCAGTCCCCGGACTGATTCAGTGCTGCTGATTGGCCTGTGGCGTCACAAACGGCCGAGGAGGCGCCGAAGCAAGGGCAGGGTTCCGTTGTATGGCGGGTAGCGCAGAGGAAGATCCAGCCAGAACGGGCGCCTGAGCACGCTGCGGTGATGGGACAGGCTGTCGAAACCGGCCTGACCGTGGTAGGCCCCGATGCCACTGGCCCCGACCCCGCCGAAGGGCAGTGCGGGCACACCCGCTTGGTACACCACATCGTTGATGCCGATGCTGCCGGAACTGCTGCTGTTCAGCACGGCGGTGACGGCGTCGCGGCTCCGGCTGAACAGATACAGCGCCAGGGGTTTGGGCCGTTTTCGCACCTGCTCCAACGCCTGCTCGAGGCTGTCGATCGTCAGCACCGGCAGCAGCGGTCCGAATAGTTCCTCCTGCATCAGCGGATCGTCGTCCTCGCTGACCGACAGCACGGTGAGGCCGATGCGGCGACGCTGAGGGTCATGCTCTCCGCCGATCAGCACCTGACCCCTTGCCTGGGCTCCTTCGAGCAGGGCGAGCAATCGCGTGAACTGAGCCTGGTTGACGATCCGGCCACGGTCGACACTGCCGACGGGATCAGGGCCGAAAAAGGCCTTGATTTCAGAGCGGATGGCCTGCAGCAGTGGTTCGCGGATCGACCGTTCAACCAGCAGGTAGTCGGGGGCAATGCAGGTTTGGCCGCTATTGAGGGACTTCCCCCACACCAGCCGCTTGGCCGTGACCGCCAGATCGGCATCGGCGAGAACGATCGCCGGGCTTTTGCCGCCCAGTTCCAGGGTCACGGGCGTCAGATGGCGGGCGGCGGCGGCCATCACCAGCTTTCCGACCCGTTCTCCCCCGGTGAAAACGATGTGATCGAAACGCTGCTCCAGCAGTCGGGCGGCCACGGCCCCATCTCCCTGCACCACCGATACGTGCTCGGAGGGGAAGGCGCTGCTGATCAGCTCGGCGATCAGGGCCGCGGTGGCGGGTGCATGCTCCGATGGTTTGAGCACGGCCGTGTTGCCGGCCGCCAGGGCGCTCACCAGGGGATGGAGGCAGAGCTGCAGGGGATAGTTCCAGGGGCCGATGATCAGCACGCACCCCAGGGGCGTGGCCACGGTCTCGGCTCGGCCGGGTCTGAGGTGCAGCGGCACAGGCACTGGTCGAGGCGCCATCCAGCGCCGCAGCTGCCGTCGGGTGAGGGCCAGCTCCTGGCGGATGGCCACCAGTTCGAAGAAGGCCTCCACTGGTGGCTTCTCCAGATCGGCGGCCAGGGCGGCCAACACCGCCTCCTCCCGGCTGTTGAGGGCTTGCTCAAGCCGGTCGAGCTGCTCTAGCCGCCAGGCCAGGGGGCGGGTGTCGCCCCTGTCCACGGGCCGGCGCATGGTGTCGGTATCGATCACACGTTCAGGAGTGGCTGGCAGGGCAGGCATGCGGTGCGGGCGGGATCGCGGCGTGAAGGTGGAGGCTTGGGCTGAGGCGTGCTGCGGGGCTGGGGCGTCGAGCGCTGGCCTGGCCTGAAGGTGGATCGAGGCCGCCCGAACGCTATGCAAGCTGCCCGGGGTGACGGTGGTGGCGGTAGACCATTTTTCGATCAACGGGAGTCAGCCCTCTGGCAAAGCAAGACCTTGGGCGCCGAACTGACCCCTTCCAGCCGTGGTGAACGTGTCTTGGATCAGAACCAAGTCCGAGATCACCCGAACAGCCCTGGTTTGAAGATTCATGGAAAAAAGCCCTTGACGAGACTTGAACTCGTGACCTCTCCCTTACCAAGGGAGTGCTCTACC
>CAIXOZ010000180.1 GCA_903921295.1 uncultured cyanobacterium
ACGATCGCTTCCACCATCACGATCGCGTCATCCACCACGAAACCGACGCTGAGAGTGAGCGTCATCAGGGAGACCGTGTTCAGGGAATACCCCAGCCAATGCATCGCCCCGAAGGTGGCCAGCAAGGAGATCACGATCGCCAGGGCCGGCAGCAGGGTGGAGATTCCGGTGCCAAGAAACAGGGCGACGACGGCCACCACCAGGGCAATCGTCAGCAGCAGGGTGATCTCCACATCATGAATCGCTTCCTGAATGGATTCAGAGCGATCAAAGAGCACCTCCATCGAAATCGCCCCGGGAATCTGGCGGCGTAGGTCTGGAAGGTTTCGTCGAATCGCCTCGGTAATTGAGACGATGTTGCTGCCTGGTTGTCTCTGTATGGCTACCACAATCGAGCGGCGGCCGTTGTACCAGCTCGCCAGTCGTTCGTTTTCCACGCCATCGGCGATTTCGGCCACATCCTCCAGATGCACCGGGGCTCCCTTGTGGCTGGCGATGACCAGATGTCGATAGGTGTCCGCCCGATCCCGTCGGGTGGTGTCCTCAAGGCTGAAGGTGCGCGTCGGTCCGTAGAGGTTGCCTGTGGGCTGGGTGGCATTGCCGGCGTTGATCGCGGCGCTGATCTGATCAATCCCCAGGCCGCGGGCGCTCAGGGCCTGGGGATCGAGTCGGATCCGCACCGCTTCGTTCTGGGCGCCGTACACCTGCACCTGCGAGACGCCGGCGATGCGGGAGAGGCGCTGGGAAAGCTCCACCTGGGCGGCATGGGTCACCTCGGAGAGGGGGAGCAGATCCGAGCTCAGGACCAGATAGAGGATCGGTTGTTCCGTCGGATTCACCTTGCGCACCGCAGGGCTGCGTGGCATGTCGGCGGGAAGAAGCCGGGAGGCCTGGCTGATGGCTGTCTGCACATCCTGCGCCGCAGCATCGATCTGGC
Organism: uncultured cyanobacterium; assembly: GCA_903921295.1. Lineage (GTDB taxonomy): Bacteria > Cyanobacteriota > Cyanobacteriia > PCC-6307 > Cyanobiaceae > CAIXOZ01. The sequence continues at coordinate 938 of CAIXOZ010000180.1, forward strand.
GGTTCAGCTCGAATTGCAGATTGATCTGGGTGCTTCCCTGGGAGCTGATGGAGCTCATCGCACTCAATCCGGCGATGCTGGTGAAGGCCTGCTCCAGGGGGGTGGCCACGGCGGTGGCCATCGTTGTCGGATTGGCTCCTGGCAGGGAGGCGTTCACCTGAAGGGTCGGCACATCGATCGTCGGCAGGTCGCTGATGGGCAGCTGCACGAACCCAACCAGACCCCAGATCACCAGGGTCAGCATCAGCACCAGCGTCGCCACTGGACGACGGATCAATGCGGTCAGATCCATCGGTGGTCAGGGGGCACGGTTGTCGTTCGCCGGCGTTGTGATGCGGATCGGGCTGCCTGGACTGAGGGCGAACTGCCCCTGGGTGATGACGCGATCGCCGGCATTCAGGCCCCGCAGAATCGCCACCTGGCCGTTGGCCATGGCCCCGGTCTGCACAGGTCGGGGCCGGGCCCGCCTGTTCTCGGCGATCCAGACGAAGGGACCCTTCTGACCCCGCTGCAGGCTGGTTTCGGGCACAAGAACGACCTGGTGCAGGGTTCCCAGCCTCAGCTCCCCCTTGACGAACTGGCCCGGTATCAGGCGCCGGTCGCGGTTGTTGAAGCTGGCCTTCACCAGGGTGGTGCCGGTGCTGGGATCGATGCTGTTGTCGAGGGTGCTCACCACGCCCGTGCGGCCATCGCTCAGGGTCAGCCGCTGACCTGGGCGCACGTCGGACAGCCGATCCTGGGGCACCGAGAAGCGCACCTGGATCGGCTCGAACTGGTTGATCACCAGCAGCGTCTGACCCTGGCCTTCCCGCAGCAGGTTGCCGATCGTGACCTTGAGCTGCCCGGTGCGCCCCTGGATCGGGGAGCGGATGGTGGTGCGGCTGAGGTTGAGGCGCGCCACCGCTTCCGCCGCCTGGGCGGCGGCCAGATCGGCCCGGGCGCTGACGATGCCGCTCCGGCTGCTTCTGGCACTGGCGGTCAGAGCTTCGGCATCACTGCGGTACTGCTCGGCCTGGTCCTGGCTGACCGCTCCCTGGGTGCGCAGGCGGCCATAGCGCTCGGCTCTGACGGCCGCGGCCCTGGCTTCGGTCTGACTGCGGTGGGCCTGGGCCTCGGCTTCCTGCAGCCGGGCCCGGGCTTTGGCGGTGCTGGCCCGAGCCTGGCCGAGGGCGGCCTGGAAGGGGGTCGGATCCAGGCTGAACAGGGGTGCACCGGCGCGTATTTCGTCGCCCTCGCGGAAATGCACCTGCTGGAGCACACCGCCCACCTGGGGTTGAATCGCCGCGGAGGCCAGCGCTGTCACCTCGCCGGTGATCGGGTAGGTGAGCGGCAGTTCGCCGATGCGCGCCTCGCTCAGGCGCACGGGGACGGGCGGGCGCTGGCGACTTTCCTCGCCTTTGAACCAACAGCCCCGGATCACGGCCAGTGCGAGCACTCCGCCCAGGAGCAGCCCCAGATTCCGGCGTCGCCACAGGGAAGTCACGGGGTCAAGGTAGCGCCATCGGCCGGGGTGTTTCCCATGGCGGCGCCGAGCCGGTGCTTGAGCCGCTGTTCACGGGCGCTCTCGTAGAAGAAGAGGTCAACCGCCGGCAGGCCCCGGGCCCGGACCTGGGCCATGTCCTGCTCCAGGCGCGCCAGGGGGCGGACCTGGCCTTTGAGGCCGGCCAGCAGGCCGATGCGCACGGGCACCCGTTGGCTCGCCATCCACAGGGAGGGTTGGGCCAGTTCCCGGGCCAGGGCGGCCGGGGACTCGCGGTAGAGCTGGACCACCACCTCATCCACCAGGCCTGCCTGCACCCAGCCCAGCCAGTCGGCCAGGTAAGTGCGGTACGAAAACGCCTGGGGGTTCGGCGCGATCGACAGCCGCACCGCCGGGCAGTGGCTGACCATTGCGGTTCGGATCCGCCGCAGCAGCGCCGTGACCCGCCCGGCCCGCCAGGATCGCCAGGCCGGATCCCCGGTGCCTGGATCGGGATTGGTGCTGCCTGCCTCCGTGCGGCGCCATTGCGCCAGGGTGAGAGGGTCGTAGCCGAAATCGGCCGGGTGGCCGAGGTGGTCGTCGAACTGGATCAGATCCACCGGCAGGCGGGTGCAGGCATCCACGACCAGCGCCACCAGCCCTTCCTGCACAGCTTCAGCGCCGGGGTTGAGCCAGACGCGCTTGATCCGGCCACCTTCCAGCCAAAGCTCGCTGCCATCGCGGCGGCGCAGCAACAGATCGTCGCGGCCCTTGAGCCAGGGGGCCTGCGCCGGCGCCATCAGCCCGAATTCAAACCAGCCGACCGTGCGCAGGCCGTCGTCGCGCAGGCCCTGCAGCAGCTCGGCACTGTGGTCGGTGGCTGGCAGGCCTGGATCCAGTGCCAGACCCAGAGGATTGTTGCGGGCGAGGGCCGGCCAGGTGAGCAGCCCACCCGTCTGCAGGGGGATCGCCGCCCGGCTGAAGCCTTCCCGCTGCAGAAAGCGGCGGGCCTGGGCGGCGGCGGTCGGATCGCGCAGCACCGGGCTGTCCACGGTGGTCAACCAGACCCCGAGCTGATCGCTCCGCAGGCCGGGTGGGTTGAGCGCTGGCTCGGCCGGCCGTATGGCGGGGGGTTCGGCGCTCTGGGCCGCAAGGCCTCCACTGACGGCCAGGGCCATCAGGGCCAGGGTCGTCGCCAGGGCGGTCCTTTGTCGCCACAATGCAGGCCATGGGCGGGTCCGAGGCCGGTCATGGATCGGATCGTCAGCACGGCCCCGAACCCTCCCCAGCCGATCGCCGGCCGCGTGCCCTGGGAGGCGTCCAGAGCAATGATCCACGAAGACTGGGTTGGCGTGATGGCGTGAGAGAGGGCCGGAGCCGATCAGCCCGTCTGTCCGGGTCACGGCCGCTGAAGCCGGTCCTGCGTCAGGTCCTGGCTCTGTTCCTGCCGTCGTCCCTGAAGCGTGCTCTGCGACGGGCACTGAAACCGGTTCGGCAAGGGTGCTTGGGCGTGGGGGCGGCCCCATGGTCTGCTCGATCGTTCGCGCCGAAGTCCCAGTGTCTCTCGATTCGCAGCCCACGGCAGCATCCTGCGGTGCTTTCGCTGGAGGCGGCCTCGATCGTGCTCTGGAGCGCTTCCCTCATCGTCCTGCCTCTGGGCACCGGTCCGGCGGAGCGCGCCCACTTCCCGCGTCTGTTGCCGCCGCCGGGGCCACCGCGGCTGGAGCCGCGCTGCCGCCGGCTCGGCGGTCGGCACTATGCCGTGATCGTGGTCGGTGATGAGCCGGCGGCTGTGATGACTCTGCTGGAGCTGCGGCGCCGGTTTGATCTGGTCCCGGGGTTGCGTCAGGCCCGCCTGGCCCTGGTCACCGATGCCGACCTTTCGAAGGGCATCGGCGGCACCCTGGTGCGCTCGGGCCTCGCCTATCTCGATCGCAATCAGGTGCCTTCGGACATGGGCGACCAGTTGCCGCCGCTGGCGCCGTCGAGCGATCTCTACGCCCGTTTTCTGCGGCTGGTGGGTGTCCATCACATCGCCGTCGATCCGCAGCGGGCCTCGCGGGCCTTTGGACGAGCCTTGCAGCAAGCGCGGATCGACCTGCTGCCCAGAGCCGAGTTGCTGGGGGTGCGGTTGCGTGGCCGCCGGATCTGCACGCTGCACGCCCGCCGTTTCGGAAGCCTCGGGGCCGAGCTGTTCATCGATGCCAGTCTCGGCGGCACCCTGGCCGAGCTGGCCCGGGTGCCGCGACTGCCCGGTATGGGCGTGCCTCATCTGTCGGATCAGAGCCTCGCCCTGGGCTGGATCTTTGCGCTGGAGGGGTTCACCTATGGCGATCTGCTGCGATTGGAGAGCCGGCTCACGCGCCGGCTCCTGGATCCGCGGGATGTGGAAGCGCAGCAGTGGCTGCAGCTCTGGCCTCACTACCGCCAGGATCGCGAGCGCCTCCGCTCGGATCTGTTGACGCCAGCCGGAACCCCCAGGCTGGCCTACTCGAGCACCAGCGACAGCATTGATCAACGCAGCCCGGCGCTGGCGATTGCCTTCCATGGCCAGTCACGATTGCTCCCTGGCCTGGAGCAGTCCCCGGTGTTGTTTGACGTGGCCAACATCGCCGTGCTCGGCGATCGGGTCAGTGTCAACGCTCTGTTGTTCCGCAACGATGCCGCTCAGAACCGGGCCGTGCTGGCGACGGGGAACCGGCCGCTGCCCTGGATGCATCCGGTGGCGGAGAAGGTGTCCCTGTTCTTTCGTCGCCAGGGAGTGCGTCGGGTGCTCTGGAGCCCGGAGCTCTACGTGCGCAGCGTCGAGCAGATCGCCCATCCGCTCGATCCTCTCAGCGCCGAGCGGATGGCGGCGGGAGGGGTGCCCCGCCGGGAGGCGCTCGGCACTTTCACCTATGCCCTGGATTTCCGCGGGGGTCTGGCCGGATGGTTTCCGAGGGCCAAGCCCACGTTCAACTTCGGCTATCGCCACACCCTGCCCAGGGAGATCAGCAACCTGGCGGTGCTGGGGCCGGGCTCCGGTTTCGGCGGCTTCGGCGAAGGGGCCGGTCGCATCGTCGAGCTGAATGTTTCGGTGGGTCAGGGGCTGGCGATCGCTTCCACCCTGGCCCTGCAAGGGCGAATCCCGCTGGCGGAGGTGGATCCGCAGCTGGTGGCCCGGCAGATGCCGGATGGCTATCTCCCCTATGGACGTCCAACGACGGCCACGACGCTGCAGCTCTGGTGGCGTCATCACGACGATCGGATCACCCGGCGCATCCTCGGCGGGGACCACTTCCGGTTTCCCTGGCATGCCGATCGATGAACCCAGCGGCGCTGGATACGACCGAAACCGAGCAATCCTGAGTGTTTCATGTCGCCGGATGAAGCTCTGTGAGTATTTGTTCTGATCGGCGCAGTACTCAGGGCACCGTCGATACGTTCAGCCGTGCCGATCCTCTGTCGTTGCTCTCCATGGCTCTTCCCCTGCTGGAAACCCGACCTGTGACAAACAATGCGCGGGTTGAAACCTTTCTGGTAGGGAGTGAGCAGTCCCCTCGCCAGCTTTCCGGCCTGACCCCCGTCCTTGATACGGCGGCCCTCGATCTGTTGATCGAGCAGGCCTATCGCCAGATCTTCTTCCACGCCTTCAAGGTGGATCGCGATTCCGTTCTGGAATCGCGACTGCGCAGTGGTCAGATCACGGTGCGTGATTTTGTTCGCGGCTTGTTGCTTTCCGATAAATTTCGTAACGACTTCTACCGTTGCAATAGCAACTATCGCGTTGTTGAACAGGTGATCGGTCGCGTTCTTGGTCGCCCCGTCCACGGCGATGCTGAGCGGATTGCCTGGTCGATTGTGATCGCTGAGCAGGGCTTTGAGGCTTTCGTTGATGCCCTGCTTCAGTCGTCTGAGTACAACGACGCCTTCGGGACTGACCTGGTGCCTTATCAGCGTTCCCGGGTGCTGCCCGGTCGCTCGATCGGTGAGCTCCCGTTCAACCAGCAGGCTCCCCGCTACGACGCCTACTGGCGTGAGGCGATCTCCCGTCGCGCTCCTGCCGGTGGTCTCGGCAGTGGTGCCCGCTTCAGCGGTGCTCTGGTGTCGCCAGCCTGGGTCAACGGCCAGCCCCCCCAGTTCGCTCAGCGCCTCTGGTACGGCTTGGTGGCCATCGGCGCCGTGGAGGTCCTGCGGGTGCTGGTCACCACGGCCGCAGCGATGCTGAGCACCGGATCGGCCGGCTGAATCCGGCTGCGGGAGGCGGGGCCGCTGCCTCCCGCCACACTGGAGACGTGCTGTTGCTCTGCCGCTGATGGCCGACCTGGGCGTCACCTCGGGCTCCGCCCCTGGGCCGGCCGAGCGTCGGCCCCTGCAGGACGGACCCTGGCAGCGCTGGGCCTGGGCCTTGGCTGCCAATGCTCCGCTGATCGGCTTGCCGGTGCTTCTGCTGCATGCGATCAGCCGCCGTTCGCTGACACCGATGCTTCTGGCCTCGGTGCTGTCGTTGCCGCCCGTGGTGGCGCAGTCGGTGCTGATTCTGGTGGCGGGCCTGAGGGTGATCCAGAGGCCTGAGGATCCAGGACGCGTGGGGCCTGCGTTGCTGGCCGCTGGGCTGGTCCATCTTCCCGCTTATGGCTGGCTGAGCCTGGCCTCCATGCTCCTGGGCACGGTGGGCCACAAGCTGGGGCAGGACCGCGATCTTGCCGTCAGCCGCCGTCGTCGGGCGTCAGTGCTCTGATCGGTGCCCCGGGTCCCGGGCCGTTCCCGTCTGGGAGAGAGTGTCCACCAGCGTCCTGATCTGCGGGTGGTCGGCATGCTCCGCGCGCACCATCAGCGCCAGTGGTGTCTCGGGGCCATCCGTCCCGAGCTGCTGAATCGTGAGCTCAGAGTCTTCAACCCTCCCATGGGGCAGAAGTGTCGCGTCCATCGGGCCGATCCAGGCATCGAGCACGTGCTCCAGAAGCAGAACGCGCTGCCCGGCAGGATCACCCCGCTCGATTCGGTTCCAGTGCCAGGCGGGCAGGTCGAGACTCTCGATCCTGGCCAAGGCTCCCGACCCAATCCCAAGCCGCAGGGGCAGGCCGCCGAGCAGGCGACGCCCTTGGTGCACCAGCCGTTGCCGCATCAGGAGGTCGCTGTTGGGGCCCGTGATCTGGATGTGTCCATCCCGGCGCCGCAGGGTGAGGTCAAAGACCGCGAGCACCTGGGTGACCCGTCGCGAGATCGTGCTCTGGTGGGTGCCGATGCATTCGGCGGCCTGGCGACCGTTGCCGAACCAGAGGAGGTAGTCGAGGGCCTGGAGATCCTCTTCGGTCACCAAGGTGGGGCTGCATGACAGCTCCTGGAACCCTAGCCAGCGGCTCCCGCCCCAGTTCTGTGTCGGAGCCGCGGCATCGTTGCGGCTCCTGGGTGCATCGGCGTGGGCTGGGCCTATGGTGAAGTTGTCTGGCAGAAGCCGGCGGGCACGACCCGCGATGCCGGACACAGCACCGAGCCGCCCCCTGCGCTTCCTGGACGCGGCTCCCCAGGTCACACCATCTGGTTGCAGAGCTGCCTGTGCGAGTCCCTGTCCGGGGCCGGCAGCCTCCCGGTGCGCGATTCATATCTGTGTTTTTTTTCTGATGACTGTTTTTGTTCCGGTGCCCGGCACCAGCGCGAACCATCCTCCGGCGTCCCAGCCGTCTGCTTCTCCTGTCTGCCGCAGCGGCCCGACCGCTTTGGCAGGGGGCACCTCCGGCGCAGGACGCGGCAAGTCGAGCGTCCTGTC
>CAIXOZ010000181.1 GCA_903921295.1 uncultured cyanobacterium
ACGGGCTTCGACATCATCTTTTTCTGGGTGGCCCGGATGACGATGATGGCCGGCGCCTTCACCGGCCAGATGCCCTTCCGGGACGTCTACATCCACGGCCTGGTGCGGGATGAGAACAACCGCAAGATGAGCAAATCGGCGGGGAATGGCATCGATCCGCTGTTGCTGATCGATCGCTACGGCGCCGATGCCCTGCGCTTCGCCCTGGTGCGCGAAGTGGCCGGCGCCGGTCAGGACATCCGCCTCGACTACGACCGCAGGTCCGACACCTCGGCCACGGTGGAGGCCGCGCGCAACTTCGCCACCAAGCTCTGGAACGTCACCCGCTTCGCGCTGATGAATCTGGACGGCGAAACGCCGGCGTCTCTGGGTGAACCCGACCCGGCCGCGCTGCAGTTGGCGGATCGCTGGATCCTCTCGCGCCTGGCGCGGGTGAATCGTGAAACCGCTGAGCGTTATGGCAGCTATGGCCTTGGTGAAGCGTCCAAGGGCCTGTATGAGTTCGCCTGGAACGAGGTGTGCGACTGGTACGTGGAGCTGATCAAGCGGCGCCTCAATCCGGGCGAGAACCCCAGCCCCGAGGCCCTCGCCGATCAGCGCACGGCCCGGCAGGTCCTGGCCAAGGTGCTCCATGACCTGCTGCTGATGCTGCAGCCGCTGATGCCCCATCTCACGGAAGAGCTCTGGCATGGCCTCACCGGCCAGCCCGCCGACACCTTTCTCTCCCTGCAGCATTGGCCTGCGCAGAAGGCGACCGCCCTCGACGATGGTCTGGAGGTCTCCTTCAGTGCGTTGATCGAGGCGATCCGGGTGGTGCGCAACCTGCGGGCCGTGGCCGGACTCAAGCCCAGCCAGAGCGTGCCGGTGCGCTTCGTCAGTGGCCGCAGCGACCTCGTGGCGGTTCTCAGGGCCGCCACTGCCGACATCACCGCCCTCACCCGCGCCGAACGCGTGGAGGTGCTTGATCCGGCCGCGGCGGAGGCCGCTCCGGCCAGTCGCTCCCTCGCCGGCGTCAGCGGCGAGCTGCAGGTGCTGCTGCCGATCGAGGGTCTGGTGGATCTCGAGGCCCTGCGCGGCCGCCTCGAGAAGGACATCGCCAAGGCGGAGAAGGAGATCAAGGGCCTGAGCAGCCGCCTCGCCAACCCCAACTTCGCGGATAAGGCGCCGCCGGAGGTGGTGGCCGACTGTCAGGCCAACCTGGCCGACGCCGAGGCCCAGGCGGCCCTGGCCCGCAGACGACTGGTCGATCTCGGGTAGTGCGTTCAGCCCTGCCGCGGCTGTCCCAGGGCTAGTCCTCCAGCCGCTGCACCGGGATCACGGACACGGCGGCCACGATCGCCAGCAGCAGCAGGGACAGCATCGCGCCCCGGGCACCGTGCACCATCCCGGCGGTGATCGCGCCCAGGGCGGCGGCAGGGCCCCAGCACAGATTCATCAGAACGGTGGCGTGTGCCGGATCGCCTCGGAGGTCGCGAACCCCGTCTCCCACGAGGGCCAGGCCTGGTCCGGCCACGGCCAGCATGAACGCACCGGCGATGGCGATCAGTGCCACGGTCGGGATCTTCAAGGTGGCGCCCAGCATCAGCAGGATCGCGAACGCCGAGACGCCCAATGCCAGCAGCAACGGTCTGCGCCGCCCGCGGCGATCGCTGGCCTGGCCGATGCGCGGCGCCAGAAACACATTGATCACGGCGATGCCGCTGAAGGCGATCGCAATGGCGGTGGCGCCGGCTCCGATTTCATCCAGTCTGTAGGTGCCCGACAGCGTCAGCACCCCGAGCGCGTAGCCCGGGACCGAGGTGATCCACAGGGCTGTCCGGATCGTCCCTGAGCTCAAATAGCGACCGATCGCCCGCATGGACACGTGCTCGGTGTTGGGCACCCTGGGTAGTCGCGAGCAGAGTCCGGCCACGACCGCCTGAGCGGCCGCCACCGCGCAGAACACCGGTTCCCGGCCCAGCGTCACCGCGAGGTTGCCCATCAGGGGCCCCACGGCCGAGCCGGCAGCCGAGCCGCTGTAGACCGTGCCGATGGCCTGGCCCTGCTCCGACTCGTCGGCCAGCGCTGCGGCCATGGCCAGCAGTCCTGTGTAGGCGATCACGCTGCCCACGCCCACAAGCAGGCGTGCCCCCAGCAGCGTCACGAAGGAGTCGCCCAGGGCAAAGCCGAGCGTTGCGAGGGCGACGCCGCTGACGCCGAGGGCGCCGGTCGCTCGTGGTCCGATGCGCGCCGACAGCCAGGAGGCCGGAATGGTGCCAAGCCAGTAGCCGATCGCATAGCCGGCAACCAGCAGGCCGGCCTGTTCGTGGCCAAAGCCCAGCGCGTCGTCGAGCTGGGTCAGCAGGGGGGCCAGAGCTGTGTAAAACAGTGATTCGCTGAGGGCCCCGAGGGCGCAGATCAGGATCGCCAAGGCTGCTGTGCGCCGATTCGGCCGTCCCATCGCCACCGATGCTCAGCGGCTGACGTCGACCAGGCGGCCGCCGTCGAGGTTGACGCGCTGATCGGCGATGTCGAGCAGGTTGTTGTCGTGGGTGGCCATCACGATCAAGGGCAGCGGTCCGTTCATCGGCCAGCAGCAGGCTGGGCCTCTCGCCCCGCCCACGCCAGCAGCCCCATCGCGCCGTTGCGCAGCAGCATCAGGGCGATCAGACGCTGCTTCCGGTGCCCGGAAGTGCGTTGCGGCGGCGGTGTCGCCCCCGGGGCCAGGGCAGGTGACTGTGGGGGTTCGGGCATGGGTGCACGGCGCCGCCTTCACGCTAGGGAGATCGGCGCTGCCGGGCTGTCTTTGGTACCAACCGGCGGGCCGGACAGCGCACAATGCCCCTGGATGCGTGCGGTCAACGGGCCCGATGGCGGCCCCCTGCGCCTCTCACTTCTCCCGGATGCTGCCGTGATTCAGGTTGAGCGCCTCAGCAAGAGCTACCGGGTGGCCAGCAAAGCCCCCGGCCTGGCCGGCACTGTGCGCCATTTCCTGCAGCGGCGCACCCGTGAGGTGGCGGCCGTGCGCGAGCTCAGCTTTGCGATCGCCCCCGGGGAGATGGTGGGGTTTCTCGGCGCCAATGGCGCCGGCAAGACCACCACCTTGAAGATGCTCTGCGGCCTGATCCATCCCAGCGCCGGGCATGTGCGGGTGGCAGGCTTTGAGCCCCGGCGGCGGCAGCGGGCCTTTCTGCAGCAGATCACCCTGGTGATGGGCCAGAAGCAGCAGCTGATCTGGGATCTGCCGCCGCTCGATTCGCTGCGGGTGAATGCCGCCGTCTATGGCCTGGGCGAACGGGAGGCGGAAGGGCGCATCGCCGAACTGGCCGAGATGCTGGAACTCGGCGAGGAGCTCACCCGCCCGGTGCGGAAGCTGTCGCTGGGGCAGCGGATGAAGGCGGAGCTGCTGGCGGCCCTGCTGCACCGACCCTCGGTCCTCTTTCTGGATGAGCCCACCCTCGGCCTCGACGTCAACGCCCAGGCGCGGGTGCGCAGCTTCCTGGCCGACTACAACCGCCAGAGCGGTGCGACTGTGCTGCTCACCAGCCACTACATGGCCGACATCACGGCGCTCTGTCCGCGGGTGCTGCTGATCCACAACGGTGCGCTGGGCCATGATGGCTCGCTCGAGGCCCTGGCTGCCCGTCTGGCGCCCTGCCGCCAGGTGCGCCTGGAGCTGGCCGATCCCGTGGATCCGGCGGCGCTGGCGGCCTATGGCCAGCTGGAGGCCTGGGAGGGGCGCAGCGCCTCGCTGCTCGTGCCCCGCGATCGCCTCACCACCAACGTGGCTGCACTCCTCGCCGGCTTTGAGGTGCGCGATCTCGAGGTCAGCGATCCGCCGATCGAGGAGCTGATCGGCGGCCTGTTCCGTGCGGCCGATAGCTTGCCCTGATGTTCTTGCGGATCAACCCATGCAGGCCAGCTGGAATGGCGCCGTGATCGCCAGCAGCGATGACATCGTCACCGTGGAGGGCAATGCCTACTTTCCCCCCGAGGCCCTGAACCCGGCCTGCTTCCAGCCTTCCGACCGTCGCACCACCTGCGGCTGGAAGGGTGAGGCGCACTACTACAACGTCGTCGTAGATGGCCAGGTCAATGCCGATGCCGCCTGGTTCTATCCCGAGCCGAAGGATGCGGCGGCCGAGATCAGAGGCCGGGTGGCCTTCTGGAAAGGAGTGAAGGTCAGCTGAGGTGGCCGGGGCCGGCCCGATCCGACGCCGCCTGCGGGTGGCGAGCGCCCTGCTCGGCAGTCAGTACGCCCTGATGCTGGAGTACCGCGCTGAGATCGCCCTCTGGGCCCTCTCCGGTCTCCTTCCTTTCATCATGCTGGCTCTATGGAGCCAGGCTCCTGCGGGCGAGGCCCTGGGCTTTGGACCCGGCGGCTTGTCGCGCTACTTCCTCAGCGCCTATCTGGTGCGCCAGTTCTCAGTGGCCTGGGTGGTCTATGCCTTCGAGGAGGACGCCCTGCTCGGTCGTCTGTCGCCGTTCCTGCTGCAGCCCCTGCATCCCCTCTGGCGTTACGTGGCCGCGCATCTGGCCGAGCAGCTGAGCCGCTTGCCCTTTGCCCTGACGATCGTGGCTCTGTTCTTCACGATCCAGCCTGGGGCGTTCTGGTTGCCCCATCCCGGCCAGCTTCTGCTGGCCTGGTTGGCCACCCTGGCCTCCTTTGCGGTCGCCTTTCTGCTCCAGAGCCTGATCGCCGCGCTCTGCTTCTGGAGCGAGAAGGCCAGTGCCCTCGAGCGGCTGCTGACCGTGCCGATGCTCTTCTTCTCCGGTCTGCTGGCGCCTCTGGCGGCGTTCCCCGAGCCGGTGCGCGCCGTGGCCCGATGGACCCCCTTCCCCTGGCTGATTGATTTCCCGGCCCGGCTGCTGGCCGGTCTGCCTGTTCAGGTGGTTCTTGGCTTCGCTGTGCAGCTGGCCTGGATCGTTCTGCTGCTGCCTCTGGTGTTGCTGCTCTGGCGCGCCGGCGTTCGCCGCTACACGGCGATGGGCGCCTGATGATGCCCGAGCTGATCCGCTACGCACGCAGTCTGCGGCGCTTCTGGGGCACGGCTCTGGCTGGCCAGCTCGAATATCAGCTCAATGTGCTCCTGGAATTGCTGGCCGCGCTCGCCACGCTTGCCGGCAGTGTGCTGATTCTGTCGCTGTTCTTCGGGCCGGGAGAGGGCGGCGGCCGCCAGCTGGGCGGCTGGAGCTGGCAGGAGGCCTTGGTGGTTCAGGGCATCTACACGCTGCTCGATGGTGTGGCCAGCACCTGGCTGCGGCCCAATCTCGGCGCCATCGTCACCCATGTGCGGGAGGGCACCCTCGATTTTGTGCTGCTCAAGCCGATCGACAGCCAGTTCTGGTTGTCGCTGCGCACCCTGTCGCCCGCCGGCCTCAGTGAGATCGCCCTCGGGCTTGGCCTGATCGCCTGGGCCGTGCCCCGGGCCGGCGCCGCCCCCACGGTCGGATCGCTGGCCCTGGCGCTGTTGTTGTTGCTGGCCGGCGTGCTGGTTCTGTATGCGCTCTGGTTTCTGCTGGCCACCACCAGCATCTGGTTCGTGAAGACCTGGAACGCCACCGAGGTACTGCGTGCCGCCCTCACCGCCGGCCGCTTCCCCCTCAGTGCCTACCCCCCCGGTCTGCGGTTGCTGTTCACCCTGGTGCTGCCTGTGGCCTTCCTCACCACCGTGCCGGCTGAGGCGATGCTCGGGCGGGTGACGTTGCCCTGGATCGGCCTGGCCCTGGCGGCCGCGGCTCTCGGGTTGGGGCTCAGTCGTGCCTTCTGGCGCTATGCCCTGCGCCACTACACCTCGGCCTCCAGCTGAGGAGCGCCGGTCAGCGCGTGCAGGGCGCTGTAGTCGAGGCCATCGAGGCCTGCGGCGGTGGCCCGCTGCAGCAGGCTCTGCAGTCCGCTCAGTCCCTGCACATCCAGCCCCTGGGCCCGGGCGGCCTCGACGAACAGGTTCAGGTCCTTGCGCAGGTGCGCGGTGGGGAAGTTGGGGTTGCTGTAGTCGCCGGCCAGCTCCTTGGCCAGTTTCTTGTCGAAGGTGGGGGCGTGCAGGGCGCTGGCCCTCAGGATCGCCATGAAGGCCTCCACCTCGACCCCGGCCGCCTGCACGCCATGCAAGGCCAGCGAGAAACTGTGGGTAAGGCTGGCGATCAGCTGGTTCAGGGCCAGCTTGGTGTGGGTGGCCGCCCCCACAGGCCCCAGCGGTTTCGGGGCGGGATCGAGCTCCCGCAGCACCGGCAGGGCCCGTTCCAACGCGGTCGCTTCGCCACCCACCATCACCTGCAGGTTGCCCTGCAGCGCCTCGGGCCGGCTGCCGAGCACGGGAGTTTCCAGAAACGCGGCCCCAAGAACGGCCAGATCACGCTCCAGGCCGACGCTTTCGCTGGGCGCGATCGTGGCCACCTGCAGAACCAGCCGTCCGGCCAGCGCGTCGGCGGCCTGTTCGAGCAGCACCGCCTGGGTGGTGGGACCGTCGCTGAGCACCGTGATCACCAGCTTGGAAGCGGCGACGGCCTGCTGCGGCGTGGGCGCCGGCTGGGCACCGAGGGCCACCAGGGGGGCCAGCCGCTCCTGGCTGCGGTTCCAGACGGTGACGGCATGGCCGCGGCTGATCAGGCGCTCGGCGATCGCCGCGCCGAGCAGTCCTGTGCCCAGCACCGTGATCGTCTTCGGTGTTGCCGCTTCCATCGAGGCTCCAGGTCTGGGGGCTCAAGTTACCGGCCGCCGCCGGGCGCGGGTTCAGGGTTCAGCCGATCAGGGCCTGGTTGGCCAGCCCGGTTTCCAGCTGATCCACCAGTGCCCGCAGCTGCAGCGCAGGATCGAGGGCGGCTGCCGGCAGGCCGACGGCCTGCTGCAGGGTTGCGCCGGCGCCGGCCAGGTGTGGCGTCAGCACCAGCTGCTCGCTGCGGAGACTGCCGTTGTCGTCGAGGCTGAAGCTGGCTTGGCCCAGCTGCACGGTTTCGATCCGGTTGCCGGCTTCGGGCCGCCGCCGTCCCAGGGCATCGAGCAGCAGGGCGAGCGGCGTCAGCCCCTGGTCGCCGCTGCTCTGGCGGCGGCTGATCAGCAGGTCGTTGCCATCGATCAGGGTCAGGGAGACCTGCTCCGCCCCGACCCCTTCCAGGCTGACCACGTCGTGGCCGGCGCCTGGCCCCGTACCGCCCAGATCGGCGATCAGGGCGAAGGATCCCACCGGGACCAGGTAATGGTCATCGCCCCGGCCACCGCTGAGCAGCGGCACTGCCCAGCCGCCCCCCTCCGCCCGCTCCAGGGCCAGGCCCGTGAGGGTGTCGCGGCCGCTGCCACCGAAGACCGCCTCACCCAGCAGCCGGCCATCGATCAGGCTGGCCGATCCGATCAGCCGGTCGTCCTCCCGGCTGCCCAGGCGTGCCTGCCAGCGCCCGAAGCTGGCCACCGCCTGGGGCAGGCGCACGGTTGTCCGGAACGTGGGGCTGCTGTTGCCGGCCTGGTCGGTGGCCATCAGCGACAGGGGCATCACGGCCGGGTTGGCCTCCAGTTGCCGGCGTTGTTCCGGGCTCGGACTCCAGCGAAAGCGCCCCTGGGAGTCGGTGCTCAACAGGCTCAGCAGCGGGCCGAGGCGCAGGCTGACCGTGGCACCGGCCTCCGCCACTCCCTCGAGCACGGCATCACCCTCGGCACCGCTGAGCACGCCATCGGCGCCGCCCAGGGGCCTCAACCCCTGCGGTGCCGAGGGTGCCGTGCGGTCGATCCAGAGGCTGATCGGAGCTTCGCTCTGGCTGCGGTTGCCGGCCCGATCGCTGGCCTCGACCCGGAAGCTGTGCAGCCCTTCCGCCAGGGGGCCGCTGGCCAGGCTCCAGCGGTTGCCGTTCAGGCGCGCCTCCCCCAGGCAGCGGTCGCCATCCCAGACCAGCACCGAGGCGATGCCGCTGCCGCCGCTGTCGCTCACGGTGCCGTTCAGGCCCAGGTCGTTGACCCGGCTGATCGCTGGTAGCGGGTTGATCCGCACCGTTGGCCTGCGGCCATCCACCTGCACGAATGGCAGCAACGGTGCCGCATGCACGAGATCCGCACCCAGGCCATCGAGGCTGGCGATGCTGGCCACCGTTGCGCTGCCCGGGGCCGCTTCCGACACCAGCCGCAGGGCGTTGGCGTCCAGCTGCAGGCCGCCATGGTCGCTGCTGCTGATCGTGTACCGAAACCGCAGGCTCTCGCTGCCGGATCCCTCCAGGTAGGGCGCCGAACGGCTCTGGCCGCCCACGCTCAGGGCGATCGTCGGTTGGCCGCTCACCTGCACGGGCGCCGAGAAGCGCACCGTGATCTCGAGGCTGTCTCCGGCCGTCCACCAGCGCTGGGACTGGCCGCTGCCTGCTCTGCCCTCAGGGTTCCCGCTCTCGGAGACAGGGCGGCCTGTGACGCTGACGCCGGTGATCTGCGGCGGGCAGCGCAGTTCCAGCGGGGCGGCTTCGAAGCGCGTGTCCGGCGGTGTGCTGAGGGCCGTGAGCCGCAGGGTGGTGTGGGCAAACCCCGGTCGGGTGCGCAGGCTCAGCAGCGCCAGCTGCACGGGGCCGTTGCTGCCGGGCCAGCGACCCAGCGGGTCGAGGTAACTGAAACGCAGCACCTGGTCGGTGCTCGGATCGCCATCGGATTCCTCTGGCCGCTCGAGCCGCGGGATCAGCAGCGGCCGCGGCCCACGCCAGCCGGAGCTGAACAGCTGCTGCAGCGACGATGGACTCCAGCTCAGCTGGCGGCTGTCGAAATGGAGCAGGACGCCGAGGCCGCTCAGGCCTGCGGGTGCCCCCTCGGCGCGGTAGGTGAGCGAGAGGACCAGATCGCGGTCGCCGAGCACGGCCCGGGGGCCATCACCGAGACTGAGGATCTGCCTGGCGGAGACCGGCACGGGCGGACAGCGGCATCGGTTCCCAGCGTTCCCCGCCCGATCTCCATAGGCTGTCGCCACGTTGCGTTGTCACCCGATGGGGTCTCCGCCTGAGGCCCTGCTCCTGCAGTGGCTGCCCTGGTTTCAGAGCCCGCTCGGGGTGGCCCTGTTCGTCCCCCTTTACGCCCTCTGGGTGACGTTGCTGCTGCCGGGGGTGTGGCTGTCGATGGTGGCAGGCGTGCTCTACGGACCCTGGCTCGGCAGCCTGGTGGTGTTTCTCGGTGCCTGCGCCGGCGCGGAGCTGGTGTTTCTGCTGGCCCGCAGCCGTTGGCGCGACTGGGCCCGGCGGCGGTTGGAGGGGGCGCCCAGGCTGCAGCGGCTGGAGCAGGCCGTCGGCCGGGAGGGGCTGCGGCTGGTGCTGCTCACCCGCCTTTCACCGTTGTTTCCTTTCAGCCTGCTCAACCTGGCCTATGGCCTCAGTCCGGTGAGTGTGCGCGACTACAGCCTCGGGTTGCTCGGCATCCTCCCGGGCACGGTGCTGTTCTGCGCCCTCGGTGCCCTCGCCGGCGATGTGGCCCGTTTCACGGAGGTGCTCAACGGTGGTTCCGATCCGCGGCTCTGGATCCTGAAGCTGCTGGGGGTGGCGGCCACGGTGGCCGTGATGGTGATCGTCACTCGCCTCGGTCGTCAGGCCCTGGAGGCGTCGGATCCGCAGGCTCCTCCTCAGGACGGCTGATCCGGGTTCGGCAGGTGCCAGTCCCGCAGCACGGCGATGGTCACGAACCAGAGCAGGCGCAGGCGGGCCATCCCGCCGCTTCGGGCGGTCAGCTCGGCGTATTTCGCCCGTCCGCAGTCGGTTTTGATCCAGCGATGCATCGGCGGGGACGTGTGATGTCCCTGGGCAGGGGGCGGTGGGGAGACCGTCGCCATGGTGAGAGGCGGAAGCCCCACCAGCCTGGCGCCTGGCCCCTCGCTTGCCGATGGCTTGCCGCTGGATGGACGGGGATGCTGCAGGATTCATGACCATGGTCGTTGGCGCTGAATATGGGCGAGCGTTTCGGATCTGTTCGTGGATCGGCTCGTCTGAGGCGTTGGCTGCTGCCCTATGGCCTCGCTGTGCTGCTGGTGATCGGTGCCTTGCTGCCGAGCCTGCCGTCCGGACGCGCCGATGAGCGGGGTGGCGTCCAGGTTGCGGGTCAGGCGGCCGTTCCTGGCCCCGGCGGCGGCCTTGAGGAGCTGGTGGTGCTCGCATACCACGAGATCAGTGAGCCTGCGGCGGCGATCATTCCCGACTACGCCGTGCGTCCCGCGGATTTTCAGGAGCAGATCCGCTGGCTTCAGGCCCATGGCCATCAGTTCGTCTCCGTTGACCAGGTGTTGGCGGCCCGTGCCGGTCGGGCTCCCTTGCCCGCCAGGCCGGTGCTGCTCAGCTTCGATGACGGATACCGCAGCGTCTACGAGCAGGCGTTCCCGCTGCTTCAGCGTGAGCGGCTGCCCGCGGTGATCGGTCTGGTGGGCTCCTGGCTGGAGCCGGAGGGCGGTTGGATCACCTTCGGGGATCAGACGATCCCGCGCGATCGCCTGCTCAGCTGGGAGCAGATCCGCACGATGGTGGCCAGTGGCCTGGTGGAGGTGGCCAGCCACACCTACGACCTCCATCGCGGCATCCCCGGCAACCCCCAGGGCAATTCCGAACCGGCGGTCACGACCCGCCGCTACATCCCAGGCCGTGGCTATGAGGCCGAGGTGCC
>CAIXOZ010000182.1 GCA_903921295.1 uncultured cyanobacterium
CGAGAAACCGATCGCCGCCAGCCAGGAGGAGGCCGCCGATCTGATCCGCGCTGCTGAGACAGCCGGGTGCCTGCTGCAGGTGGGCCACATCGAGCGCTTCAATCCGGCCTTCCGTGAGTTGGTCAAGGTGGTGGCCGGCGAGGAGGTGGTGGTCCTCGAGGCCCGTCGCCACAGTCCCAACCCCGACCGGGCCAACGACGTGTCCGTGGTGCTGGATCTGATGATCCACGACATCGACCTGGTGCTGGAACTGGCGGGTGCCCCGGTCGAGCGCCTGGCGGCGGCCGGTGGTCGCAGCGCTGAAGGGCCGATCGATTATGTGAATGCCACCCTCGGCTTCAGCAACGGCGTCGTCGCCAGCCTCACGGCCAGCAAGATGGCCCACCGAAAGATCCGCAGCCTGAGCGCCCATTGCCGGAGCAGCTACGTCGAGACCGATTTTCTGAACCGCACGCTGCGCATCCACCGCCGCTCCAACCAGTCGGTGAGTGCTGACCACGGTGAGCTCCTCTACCGCAACGACGGCTTCATCGAGGAGGTGAGCACCACGGCGATGGAGCCGCTCGCCGCCGAGCTCGAGCATTTTCTCCAGTGCGTGCGCGGCCGTGAGCGGCCAGCCGTGGATGGCCTGCAGGCCTCCCGCGCCCTCCTGCTGGCCGATCTGATCGAACGCTGTGTGGAGCAGCCGAATCTCTGCATGAGCCTCGACGCCCCGATCTGAGCGGGCGTAGGGCCCGCCCTTGCTTGGCCTGCGCCGTCGCTTCAGGTCGGCCTGGTGGTCTCCGTGGTGGCTGTGGTCGGCCCTGGATCGCCCAGACGGCTGCCGCTGTCGATGGCCGTGGTCAGTTCCTGCAGGGCGAGGATCTGCCAGCGCCGGCAGTCGGCCGGGGAGGCGCGGTAGAAGCGATCCCAGGCATCGGCTTTGTGTTCGGGGTAGTCGTCGGCGGGCACCTCCGGGTGCTGCAGCTGCCAGCCCACCCGCACGGCATGGCCGATCACCACATCGAGGGCGACGTCATCAGCCACCTGCACCTCCGGGTTGGCCGCAACGAAGGCCATCAGGGAGATCAGGGTCTCGACGCAGAGCTGGCGGTATTCCGGCGCCTCGATCTTGCTGAGCAGATGTTCGACCAGGGTGGCGAAATTGCGCTCCCCTGGCGTGTTGGCGCTGAGCAGCAGGGCGCTTTCCAGGCGGTTGCGGCGCTCCAGTTTGTCGCCGATCACCAGGCCGTGGCAGTGGTGCAGCAGATCCCAGAGGCCGGCATAGAAATCCTGGGGGACCCGCCGCAGGGCTCCGAGCCGTTGCCGGTGCTGGAGCCAGCAGTTCCCGCGCGGCAGCTCCTCCAGGGGGGCGGCCACTTCCCAGCGCACCCGACCGCGCAGGTGCAGCTGTTCCTTGCTCTTCAGCGCTTCGCGGGCATGGGAGGTGTCGGCCAGCACGGCTCGCAGGCGGCGGACGAGCGCATGGGGAGGCAGGCCGCACAAGGCCTCGAAGGCATCGATCGGGGAGAGATCCTCCTCGCTGGCCAGTTCACCCGTGAGCAGCAGCAGCAGTTGGCCGAGCTGCAGGGTGAAACTGCCCGTCAGCAGGGTCGGTTCCCGCCGGGCCAGGCTGTCGAGGGCCAGCAGCAGCTCCTGTTGCAGCATCCACTCACGTCCGTCCTCGCCACTGAAGCGTCGGATCATCGAGGCGATCACCAGGCTGCCCTGGGGTTCGCTGATCAGTGAATCGCGGGTGTAGTTGCGACCCACCACCACTTGCTGACGCCGCAGCAGCAGGTCCGTGAGGGCATCCTCCAGCTGGGGGTGCACCAGGCCCATGACGCCGGCACAGCGGCGCACCACATTCCAGTCACCTTCGGACAGGGCCCGTCGGTAGACCTCCTCGACCAGGCTCTGCAGGCGCAGGGGCCCGCTGCTGGTCGGTCCCTGCAGGATCGCCGTCGGCCCGAGGCGGTGCACCAGCTGCTCCAGCACCTCTCCCTGCTCCTGCAGGGAGGTGCTCAGCCAGAGGCGATCGGCCAGGTCTCCGATCGAGATGTCCTCCAGCTCCTGCTCTTCCAGTCCGGTCAGGGGCTGGCGACTGGTGCTGGCCCGCAGGGGCAGGCTGCGCGGTTCTCTGGCGCCCGGGTTGGCCACGGCCTGCTCGGGCAGCGTCATCCAGCTGGCCTGATCCATCAGGGCCGACAGCGGCGCCAGCTGCACCGCCAGCCCCTCGAGCAGGCCCGTGCTCAGGGTGTGGCCAAGGCTCAGGAAGGCCTCCGGATCGCGATGGAAGACGGCCTCCTCCACGGGGATCAGCAACAGGGGCTGGCCGGGGCCCCGCCAGTGACGTTGCAGCAGGGTCACTTCGGCGATCACGGTGTCCACCAGCAGGCGCGGATCGTCGGCGAGATAGAAGGTGCCCTCCTCGAGCACCGCCGGCAGCACTGCGATCGTCTCCTCACCGTGGCGGTAGAGGCGGGCTGTAGCCATCGTCTCCATCCGCACCGCGGGATGTCCGCCCAGGCCGAGACGGGGGTTGGCGCCCACAGCGGCCATCCTTTCGGTCAGCTCCTTCGAGGCGGCGATGCGCACGGCCGGGGTCTGGTCAGGGCGCTCCACCGGCAGCCCCGCCGAGAGCAGCGCCTCCGCCACGGCGGCACTCCGCGGGATCAGGGCCACCAGCACCTCGTCGGCCCCGAGGGGGCTGGGATGGCGGCGGGCGCTGGGATCGAGATCCTCCGGCAGTACCAGACCGTTGAGCAGCAGGTCGCCCAGCCAGGTGAGGCTCTGGGTCCAGAGCAGGGGCACGTTGGCATTGGCGACCCGCTCCTGGGTGCCGGGTTGGCGCCGTTCCGCGGTCACAGCATCGGCCGGCACGACATAGAGCTCCGGCAGCAGGCCGATGCCGTCCTTCTCCACCGCCAGGGTGCTGAGGTGCCGGCGCCAGGTCCAGGCCTCCTGCCAGCGCCCCTCCATGGCGGCGGTCACCAGCTCGTAGGCCAGGAACAGGGGCCACTCACATTCGATCCCCTCGAATTCGGCCAGTTCCTCCTGCTCGTAGTGCAGGCGGGTGTGGTCCTCGACCACGGTCTGGTGACCATCCCTCCGGAATCGCTTGTAGCCGTAGGCGCCGCCGAGATCCTTGCGGATCTTGGCCCGGGTGCGGGCCACCAGCTGGGGATCCTCCACGGCCCAGGCCGGGTAGCCGATCACCGAGAGGCAGGCACTGTCGGCTTCCTTGCTCGCCGATTCCCAGGGCAGCAGACCCTGCAGGGCACGCCGCAGCCGCACGATCGCGTCGTGGGGAACGAGCAGGGCACCGCTGCCATCGCCATGGGGGCCGTAGAGATCGAGGCCATCGAGCGCCTCGAGGGCGGCCTTCACCAGGCCGATCGAGCTGGCATTGCGTTCCGGCAGGCCGTGGTTGCCTTTGTCGCCCCGTTCCCAGATCCCGTAATCGGCGACCCGGTAAGCCCGGGCCACGTAATAGACGAGGTTCTGGACGAAGTCCTGTTCATGGCGGCTCTGGATCACCACCAGCCCCGATCGGGTCAGCTGGGCCAGTTGCAGCAGAAACACCGCCGTGGCATCGAGCTGCAGGTGGCCCCAGCCGTCATCGGGCACCACCGGCAGGCCGGTGCCGGTGTCGAACTTGGCGTGGATGGCGTCGAGGTGATGCAGGCTTTCCTTGAAGCGCTCCACCTTGGCGGCCTGGCGCATCATCGCCATCAGCAGGCCGCGCATCAGCTGACGCACCCGCTGCTCCAGCTCGTAGCCCCGGGTGCTCTCCCCGCGCAGGCGCCGGTGGGCCAGGGCCAGCCCCCAGACGCATTGGATCGAGTAAACGCAGTCGCGCACCCAGGCATCGCCGTAGTTGCCGTGCACGGTGTTGGCGGTGCTGGCGGGCAGCAGGCCGCTGATCGGGTGCTGCCGGGAGAGCACCACCTGCTCCACCTGGCGGTCCATCTCCTGAAGCAGGGCCCAGGCCTGCGCCGGGTCATGCCGCAGCGGCTGGTCGGGCTCGGAGTTCAGGGGTTGGCTGGGCAGGGGAGAACTGGCGATCGGCATCCTTACGGGGGCCAGGGGGGCAATGTGCCCAGGCAACCGTGGGGGCTGCCTGAAGGTGTGACCCATAGATTCTCCTTCTCCATCTGACCCCGCCATGGCATCGAAGGCAACCGATCCCGGGGCTGCTGTGCCGGGTCCGAAGGATCCGCTTCCGTGCTGTCAGCGTCTGACCGTGCTGGGAATTCCGGCGGATGCCTGTCCGGATGCCCTGGCTGCGGCCCTGGCCCTGCAGGCCCGTGGAGGTGGCCAGATCGTCACCCTCAATGCCGAGATGACGATGGTGGCCCGCGAGCAGCCGGAGCTCGGCGCTGTGATCCGCCAGGCGGAGCTGGTGATTCCTGACGGTGCCGGAGTGGTCTGGGCCCTGGGCCGCCAGGGGGTGCGGGTGCGCCGCAGCCCCGGCATCGAGCTGGCGGCTGATCTGCTCGCCCATGCGGAACGGGTCGGCTGGCGCGTGGCGCTGGTCGGTGCGTCTCCGCCGGTGATGGAGGTGTTGCTGGAGCGTCTGCGCGAGCGCCATCCGTCTCTGCAGATCGTGCTGGCAGTGCACGGCTACCAGGAGCCCTCCGCCTGGCCGGCGATCGAACAGAGCCTGCAGTCCGGGCAACCGGATCTGGTGCTGGTCGCCCTTGGCGTACCGCGCCAGGAAACCTGGTCCCTGCGGCTCAGGCAGGGCCAGCCGGGGTTATGGATGGGCGTCGGCGGCAGCTTTGATGTCTGGTCCGGCAGCAAGAAACGCGCGCCTGCCTGGATGGGGCGCCTGCAGATCGAATGGCTCTACCGCCTCGTGCAGGAACCGGCGCGCTGGCGGCGGATGCTGGCCCTGCCGGCCTTCGCCTGGGCGGTGCTGAGGGAACGGCGCGCCTGAGGTGCGCCCATAAAAAATCCGGGGCACGCTGGCAGCGGCCCCAGACGGGAAATCAGGGTGTGTCGGCGCGGGGTGCTGGGATCCGCTTCAGCGGAAGCCGACCGAGGCCTGCCACACAAAGGCGAGCAGCAGGAAGAACAGCGGAATGATGGGCAGGATGTCCACCAGAGGGCCGAAGGCCTGATAGGCCTCGGGCAGCTGGGCCATCGTGTGGAAGGCGGAGGACGCCAGCAGCGCAGAAAGGGCCATCCCTGGTCGCATCGGACAGTGGTGGATGGAAGCTACCACGTGTGAGCGGCCGGGGAGTCGGGCTCCCAAGGAGCGAAATCCTCTGAAAAGGAACCCTCGCGAATCGCCTGTGCCATCGCCGTGGTGAAACGGATCAGCTGGGTCAGGTTGTGCAGGCTGAGCAGGGTGCGGCCGAGCATCTCGTCGCAGCGGATCAGGTGGTGCAGGTAGGCGCGGCTGTGGTTGCGGCAGGCGACGCAGGGGCAGCTGGCGTCAAGCGGGGTGTGGTCATGGCGGAAGCGGGCATTGCGAAGGTTCCAGCGTTCGCCGCCCACCAGGGCGGTGCCGTGTCGCCCGAGGCGGGTGGGCAGCACGCAGTCGAAGAGGTCGAAGCCGTGGGCCACCGCCACGGCCATTTCCCGCAGGCTGCCGACGCCCATCAGGTAGTGGGGCACCCCCTCGGGCAGCAACGGCCCCACTTCCCGCACGATCCGGTGCATCTCCTCCACCGGCTCTCCGACGCTGACCCCGCCCACGGCGATGCCGGGCAGATTCAGGCTGGCCACGAAGCGGGCCGACTCCTGGCGCAGGCGTGGGAAACAGCCTCCCTGGACGATGCCGAACAGAGCCTGGTCGGGGCGTTGGTGGGCGCTGATGCAGCGCTCCAGCCAGCTGTGGGTGCGGCGGCAGGCCAGGGCCACCTCCGTCTCGCTGGCCGGATAGGGGGGGCACTGGTCGAAGGCCATCACCACATCGGCGCCGAGGGCCATCTGGATCTCCATCGACCGCTCCGGGGTCAGGGTGATCCGGGCGCCGTCACGGGGGGACCGGAAGGTGACGCCGTCGTCATTGATCGTATTGATCGCCCCCAGGCTGAACACCTGGAAGCCTCCGGAGTCCGTGAGCAGCGGACCCTGCCAGCCCATGAACCGATGCAGGCCACCGGCCTCCTGCACCACCGCCTCGCCCGGTTGCAGGTGCAGGTGGTAGGTGTTGGCCAGCACCATCGCGGCGCCGGTCTCAGCGAGCTGGGCCGGGCTCACGCCCTTGACGGTGGCCAGGGTCCCCACCGGCATGAACCGTGGGGTCTGCACCGGGCCATGGGGGGTGTGAAAGGTGCCGCAGCGGGCGGCGGTGCGGCCGCAGCGGTGCTGGATCGTGAACGCAAAGGGAGGGGCTTCGCCGGCCGAGGCGTCGGAAGCCGTCGCAGAGGTCGGCATGGTTCTGACGCTACGCGGCGCCCCGGGAGGGGAGGATGCCTCTGAACTGCAGCACCGCCGGAGCCTGCGTGTCCCCTGCCGGATCCTCCCCGTCGGGGCCCCGCCTCCCCGTGCCGCTCTGGCTGCGCGATCTTGCCGGGGCCTGGATCTTCTACAGCGTTCTGCCGGCCTGGCCAGGGCTGCAGCCTCGATTTGAGCGCATCGCCCGCTTCGCTCCCTGGATCGGGCTGCTGCTGGGGCTGGTGCAGGCGTGGCTCTGGCTGCTGCTGCAGGGCCGGGTGCCGCTGGCGGCCCAGGTGGCGCTCGTGCTCGCTCTGGGGATCACGCTCAGCGGCGGTCTGCATCTCGATGGCGTGATGGACACCGCCGATGGCCTGGCCGCCGGTGATCGCTGTCTGGAGGCGATGGAGGACAGCCGGGTCGGAGCCAGTGGCGTTCAGGCCCTGCTGGTGCTGGTGCTGTTGCGGGGCGCCGCCCTGGTCTGCCTGGGTGTCGGGGCACCGGCGGCCCTGCTCTGGGCAGGTTTCTGGAGTCGGGCTTCGCCGCTGCTGGCGATGGCCTGCTTTCCCTATCTCCGCCCCGAGGGTGGCAGCGCTGCGTTCCATCGCGCCCATTGGCGGGGCCTGGGCCGCGAAGGCCGGCCGACACTCCTGGCTCTGGTGTTGTTGCTGGCCCTGCCTGGGGCGGCCTGGTCGTTCGCTCTTGCTGCGGCCTTGCCGGCGCTGGTGGTGCCCTTCTGGCTCGGTCGGCGGCTCGGTGGCCACAGCGGTGACAGCTACGGCGCCTGCGTGGAGTGGAGTGAAGCCGTGGCGCTGCTGTTGGTCGCCCTGGTCAGGGTGCTGCAGCGCTGATGGGCAACTGCAGCAGAAAGAGGTTGCCTTGATCGGGCAGTTCCGCTGAGACCTGGCAGGGGGGGATCACCAGCCGCAGATCGCCGCCCAGTGAGCGGGCCAGATCCCTGGCCAGCGCCAGGCCGAGTCCGGTGCCCGGCAGCGACTGGCCGCGGCGGCCGCGCCGGCCTGGCTCGAAGATCGCCTCGCGTTCCTCAGGCTCGATGCTTTCGCCACCATCCCAGAGGCCGAGCACAGGTCCCTGGTCGCCAGGGCCCGGGGCCATCCACAGGCCCACGGGGGCGCCGGCAGGGCTGTAGCGGAAGGCGTTCTCCAGCAGGTTGGCCAGGATCTCGGCGACGCTGCCGGCATCACCCCACCAGTCAGGCAGTGGTCTCGGCGCCTGCCAGGCCCGAGCCTGCAGGGCGGCGGTGGCAGCAGCGCGCTCCAGCAAGGGCTCGAGCACGCTCTCCAGAGATTCCGGGTGGCGGCTGTTCAGTGAGGGTGGCAGCAGCAGCGCCCGGGTGCCGGAGGCGGACAGCTGGCCGGGCCCTTCGCCGTCGCTGCTCAGCAGGCCGATCGCATCGACATAGCGGTTCAGCTGGGTCTGTTCCGCCAGCAACCCCTCCACCAGCGGCCGGTGGAGGCTGTCCGGTTCAAGGCGCCGCAGCAGCAGTTGCCCGAAGGTGCGCAGGGCCGCCAGGGGGTTGCGCAGCTGGTGCACCAGCAGCCGCAGCTGCTCGTCCTGACTGAGCAGGCGATGGCGCAGGCGCTGCTGCTCCAGATCGAGGCACAGCGCCTCGGTCAGACAGACAGCCGCCGCCTGCAGCCGCGCCTGCAGCGGCGGCGGCCAGGGGAGCACGTGGCTCTCCACCCGCATCGCTCCGAGCAGCACCTCGCCCTGGCGCAGTGGCAGCCAGCGCTGCCGCTCGCCCGTCTCGGCTCCGGCGGGGTCGAGGGGGCGATCGGGGGCTGGCAGGGCCGGCGCAGAGGCGGGCCACTGGCCGAGCGGTATCAGATGGGGCCGACCATCCGGCCTCGGGGAGGCCAGGAAAACGGCCAGGGAGCGCAGGTCGGGGCAGTCGGAGAACTGGTGCAGCTGGGCGTGCAGGAGGCTGAGAAAGCTCTTGGAGACTTGCATCTCAGCGGTACAGCCTGGCTTCGAAAAAAAATTCTGTGGATTCCCTTGTCGGAAATCCGGGAAAAAGTCTTAAGATGAGCGTATCGACCAATACCTCGCAGTCCGGGGCCGGACGGCAGGTCGGCGTCTCGACAGCATCGGTTGCATTCTCTTGCGATCGAGGCTACAGCAGGGGAAGTTTCGTTCCTCTTCTGTGGAACCGCCCCCCGGCGGTTTCCGTCACCGGCGCTCGACGGCCTTGTGGTGTTGTGTCCATCCAGCGCAGAGATCGGTACGCCGGTTCTGTCTGTCGATGGCTCGCTGCCCGATCCTCCCCCGCTTGTCAGACGTTTGGGCGTTGCCAGGTCTTCCTCTCATGGGAAGGCGACTTCGGTGATGCGTTTTGTGCGCTCACCTGCCCTTGAACACCCCACCCCCTTCCTCCTCCTTTTCAAGGAGTGGTTCTATGTCGAAAAAGCGCAAGCGGATCAGCCGCCGTCGGCTGGCTGGGCAGAGAGTTCTGGCCCATGTGCCCACCTACAACCTGGAAACAGGCGCTCACAAGCCCGTGACCGCCGCCCGTCGCTTCATTGCTGACGGTGTGCTTGCTCCGCCCGCCATCCTCAATGTGCGCCGTAACGAGCACACCACCGATCGCTTCTTCTGGGGCGAGAAGGGTCTGTTCAGCGCTCAGTACGCCGAAGAGAACCATTTCCTCTTCCCCTCGCTGCGGGCGATCGTCGATCGCATCGGCGAAGACGTGCTCTTCGAAGGTCTGGAAGCCCTTGCGGCCGATGACTGGGAGGAAATGGAGGAATACGAGTACGCGTTCGTCTGATCGAGACGGCGTTGGCTCCTTCACCCCTGGCCGCTTCATCGCGGCCGTTCAGGGGGTGCCTGTCTGCTCAGGCATGGGTGGGGATCGTCATGGGCAACCAACGGCTTGCTCATGACGGGACAGCAGTTGTGGCAGAGCACTGAACACCGGCCTCCGTCTCTGATCCCAACGATCAGAGACGGAGCTCAGGTTTCCGATCCCCATGGGCCAGCGCGCGGCTGAGCATGGAGTCAGTCCGGGGGGCGGATGTCCGAGGAATCGGCTTGCGCCGGATGTCTGCAGGGTCTGGTTGGCGAGTGTGCCGCGATCGCGCCCGACCCTGAAAGTTGGCGTGACGTCGGCATGGGTGCCTGAGTTGGTGCCTGGAGCCTCGGTTCCGGTGAGGGGACGTCGTTTCGGCGGTTCCCGCGATGGCCTGGCGGCTCTTTCCTCTGCTGGCTGAAGGGGTGGCGCCACAATGTCCGGCAGGCTCTTGCCACTGACCCGGTCCATGCACTCCTGGCATCCAGAGCCTGAGGCCCTGCTGCTCGTGTCCACCACCGTCGCGGATGAGGGGGCAGCACGGCAACTGGCGGCGCTGGCCCTGGAGCACCGCCTGGCGGCCTGTGTGCAGGTGGGGCGGATCGAAAGCCACTACGTCTGGGAGGGAGCTCCGGTCCAGGAGCCGGAGCAGCGCCTGCTGTTCAAGACGACGGTGGCGGCGCAACCGGCCCTGGAGCGTCTGCTGCTGACGCACCATCCCTATGCCCTGCCGATGGTGGTGGCGGAGCCGTTGGTGGCTGTTTCACCCGCCTACCGGGCCTGGGTGCTCGAGGCGATCCGGCCCCAGGCCGGTGGCCAAGCGGGCACGGTCCTGGCCGACTGAGGCGTCAGGCCGCCAGGCGCTGGCCCACGAAGTCGCGCAGCGCCGGCAGCACGCTCTCATCGATCGTGTGTCCACCGGCGAAGCTGAGCAGCTCGGCCTCGCCTCCCGCCTGACGCCAGTGCCGCAGCAGTTCCTCGCTCGCCTGGTGGCGCACGATCGGATCCGTCTGGCCGTGGGTGAGCAGCAGCACCGTCGCCGGCGTCCAGGCGGCAGCATCGCTGCGGGGAGCAAGCAGGCCGCTGTCCTCGTGCGGATAGCCGCTGCAGGCCACCAGGCCCGCCAGGGGCAGGGCGCCTCCCACGTCCACCGCCATGGCGCCTCCCTGGGAAAAGCCCAGCAGCACGGTCCGCGCCAGCGGCACGCTCAGGGACAGATGCAACAACCGCTCCCGCAGGGCCGAGCGCGCCTCCGGCAGATCGGGCCAGCCTGGGGTCTGCAGGTCGTACCACTGGCGGCCGTAGCCGCCCGGATGGCCCTGGGGTGCCCTCAGGGCCACCACATCGGTCTCCGGTCCGCCCGAGACCAGCAGCTCACCCAGGTCGAGGAGGTCATCCGCATCGGCTCCCCAGCCATGCAGCAGCACCAGGCGGCGTCCGGCAGCGGCGGATCCGCGCCGCAGGGCCTGGGGATCGGGGTGGTCCTCGCCGGATCGGTCGGGTTGGTTGGGGTGGGCTGCCATGGTGTGGGAGCGGCGGGGGCTGCTGCGTAGGTTGGACCCGAGCCTCCGAATTCTCCATGGCAGCCACGGCCCTCCTGAGTGTGTCGAACAAGCAGGGCCTCGTGCCATTGGCTCAGGCCCTGCTCCGCCAGGGGTATCAGCTGCTCTCCAGCGGCGGGACGGCGGCCGCACTGGCGGCTGAGGGCCTGCCCGTGACCAAGGTGGCCGATCACACCGGTGCCCCGGAAATCCTCGGTGGCCGGGTCAAGACCCTGCATCCCCGCGTCCACGGCGGCATCCTGGCCCGCCGTTCCGACGCGGCCCACAGGGCCGATCTCGAGGCCCAGGCGATCCCCACGATTGATGTGGTGGTGGTCAACCTCTATCCGTTCGAGGCCACGGTCGCCGATCCGAACGTCAGCTGGGACCAGGCGATCGAGACGATCGACATCGGTGGCCCGGCGATGGTGCGGGCAGCGGCCAAGAACCATGCCGATGTGGCGGTGCTGACCAGCCCCGATCAATACGAGGCGTTCATGGCCGCTCTGGAGAGCGGTGGCGTTGATGCCTCCCTGCGCCAGCAACTGGCGTTGGCCGCTTTCCGCCATACCGCCGCCTACGACGCGGCCATCAGTGGCTGGCTGGCCTCACGCCTTGAAGCCTCCGGCGACGGCGCCCCCCTGACCCTGTCGCTCCCCCTGCAGCAGACGCTCCGCTATGGCGAAAATCCCCACCAGCACGCCAGCTGGCACGCCACCGCCGGTGCCGGTTGGGGTGGCGCCCAACAGCTCCAGGGCAAGGAGCTCAGCTACAACAACCTGATCGATCTCGAGGCCGCCCTCGCCACGGTGCGGGAGTTCGGCTACGGCGGCCCCGGAGGGCCGGACCAGGCGGCGGCCGTCGTCGTCAAGCACACCAATCCCTGTGGTGTGGCCACCGGTGCTGACAGTGCCGATGCGGTGCTCCGGGCCCTTGATGCCGATCGGGTCTCCGCTTTCGGCGGCATCGTCGCCGTCAACACGCCGGTGGACGGCGACGCCGCCGAGCATCTGGCCGGGCTGTTCCTGGAATGCGTCGTTGCTCCGGGCTTCGCGCCGGCGGCTCGGGAGCGGTTGGCGGCCAAGGCCAATCTGCGCCTGCTGGAGCTGCCCGTCGAGGCGATCGACCGCGCCGATCGGCGCCAGCTGCGCACGGTGCTCGGTGGCGTGCTGGTGCAGGACGCTGACGATCAACGCAGCGATGCCAGCACCTGGGAGGTGGTGAGCCAACGCCAGCCCAGCGCCGAGGAGCTTGAGGATCTGGCCTTCGCCTGGCGCCTGGTGCGCCATGTGCGCTCGAACGCGATCGTGGTGGCCCGCTCCGGCCAGAGCCTGGGCATCGGCGCCGGTCAGATGAACCGGGTCGGTTCGGCTCGCCTGGCCCTGGAGGCCGCGGCGGATCGGGCCGCTGGATCGGTGCTCGCCTCCGATGGCTTCTTCCCGTTCGATGACACGGTTCGCCTGGCCGCCAGCCATGGCATCCGGGCCCTGATTCAGCCCGGCGGCAGCGTTCGCGATGCCGATTCGATCGCTGCCTGTGATGAACTCGGCCTGGCGATGGTGACGACCGGTCGTCGTCACTTTCTGCACTGAGCCCGGCACCGAAGGGTGCCGGGCAGGCTGTAGCTTCGCAGGCACTGATCGGTGGCTCTCTGCCCCATGCCTGAAGCTCTCGCCTTCAACCTCAACTTCCTGCATCCGTTGCTGATGGGTGGCCTTCTGGCCGCCAGCGGTTACGCCATGCTTCTGGGCATCAAGGCCAAGAAGACCCGCACGGCGGAGGCCGAAGAGCGCAAGCAGCTGATCAAGGGGCAGTTCGCCCGGCGCCATTTCCAGATCGGCAGCATCCTGCTGGCTGTGATGGTGCTGGGAACCTTCGGTGGTATGGCCGTCACCTACCTGAACAACGGCAAGCTGTTCGTCGGGCCGCACCTGCTGGTCGGCCTGGCGATGACGGCTCTGTTCGCGATCGCAGCCTCCCTGTCACCGTTCATGCAGCAGGGAAATCTGGTGGCCCGCAAGGTCCATGTCGGTCTCAACATGACCGTGATGACCCTGTTCCTCTGGCAGACCGCCACCGGCCTGCAGATCCTCAACAAAATCTGGACCAACCGCTGACCAGCAGCCGTCGCTGCTGGATCGGTACCGGCACAGCCCGCCGACATCCAGCAGCGACGGCCCTGACAAGCACAGGGTTCAAGCGGACCCTGGACCTTCAGAACTGGGCGCGACGCCGCGGCGGGCAGAGCAGACCGTGGGAGGCGTGGAAGTCTTCCTGAACCTTCCAGGTGAGCTTGCGGGAGATCTGACGCACGATCTGGCGTAGCAGGTGGTCGCCGCTGGACTGCACCAGACCCTCGGGCAGGATCGTGATCATTCCAGGCAGGCGGATCCAGACCTTGAGGTCGAGCTCCCAGCGGACCATGGTGCAGGCCTCTGCAGGGTCTCCATCGGTTTCCGTGGCCTCCGGCCTGGCTTCCTCCAGGCGCAGCGAGGCGTTGAAGTCAACGTCATAGAGATCGCTGAGATCGCCCTCACTGGGTTGCCTCGGCACCGTGACGATCCTGTAGACGCCTTCGCTCTGGGGCAACAGTTCCAGACCGATCGTCGGCTCCACTTCGAAGCCGAAGTTTCCGAAGCGGCCCAGGGTGAGTACGTAGCCCGAGCGGCCAAGGGCTTCCACCTTCATCGGTGCGGCACAGCGCCGGAACCAGCCTTCATGCCGGTCGAGGTAACCCGCCACCATGGCGGGCTGGGCCCGCATTTCCATCAGGTCGGCGAAGGTGCTGCCGTAGCAGCGCACCCGCGGATCGGTGTCGTCGCGCAGTGCAGGCTGGCGGCCGAGGGCCTCGCCGGGATCAGCGGATGGATCGGCATTGGCAAGGCCTGCGGCCGGACTGCGGCCTTCCAGGGACTGGGCCGCGTCTCGCGAGGAGGTCAGCGGAGACAAGGCCCCGATCATCGAACTGGTCACCGTGCTGGTCAAAGGACTTGGAACTCCCAGGCGCCCGCACCGGACGTGACGTGACTCAATGTAAAGCTCCGACGGACCCTGATCGGCAGCGGATGTGACAGCGGCCGCGCCTTCAACTGTCGCAGAGGTCGATCAGCCGCTGGATCACATCCTCAACGACCCGATCCGGGGTCGAGGCGCCGGAGGTGATGCCGATGCGAAGGGGCCCGGTCGGCAGGAAGGGGGCGCTGACGGTGAGCTCGCCGTCGAGCGGCTTGTGTTCGATCGTGTTGTCCGCGTGAATCCGCTCGGGCGTGTCGATGTGGAAGGAGCGGATGCCCCGGCTCATCGCGATCTCCTGCAGGTGGGTGGTGTTGGAGGAGTTGTAACCGCCGATCACAACCATCAGGTCGAGCGGCTCGTCGACCAGGGCGAACATGGCGTCCTGCCGCTCCTGGGTGGCGTCGCAGATCGTGTTGAAGGCAAGGAAGTGCTCATTGAGGGCCTGCGGCCCGAAGCGCTCCAGCATCGTGCGTTCGAAGAGGCGACCGATCTCCTCGGTTTCGCTCTTGA
>CAIXOZ010000183.1 GCA_903921295.1 uncultured cyanobacterium
CCCAACAGCACCACAGAAACGTATGTGGCGATGAAGTTGTTCATCAACAACTGGCGCTGGCAGGGCGTGCCCTTCTATCTGCGCACCGGCAAACGCCTGCCGAAACGGATGAGCGAAGTGGTGCTCACCTTCCGCGAAGCACCTGTGCACCTCTTCGATGCCGCCGGAGGCGCCCCGACCGCGAACCAGCTGATCCTGAGAATCCAGCCCGATGAAGGCGCCGAATTCAAGTTCGAAGTCAAAGCGCCCGGATCAGGCATGCGCAGCTGCCCTGTGGACATGGCCTTCTCCTACGACGACTCCTTCGGCGAACCCTCCGATGAGGGCTACGTGCGGCTGCTCGCCGACGCCATGCTCGGCGACCCGACCCTGTTCACCCGCAGCGACGAGGTGGAAGCGGCCTGGCGGCTCTACACACCCCTGCTGGAGCTGATCGAGGAGGCCCCCTGGCAGCTGCCCGTGCAGACCTACGAAGCCCGTACCTGGGGTCCGGCCGCCGCCGACTCCCTTCTGGCTGACGACAATCTGGTCTGGCGTCGCCCCTGAGAACCGCCGCTCCAGCCTGCTCCGCGTCACCAGGTTCAGCCCTGGCCGCCGCCCCCCAAGCCTCCCGCCTCCCATGTCGACCCAACTCACCCTCCAGGCCCCGCTGGAACTGCCCCCGACCGAGGTCTCCCCGTACCTCGAACGGCTCTGGAGCTCCGAACTGATGGGCTCCAGCGGCGCCACCACCTTCAACCTCCTGGTCTGGCAGCCCGCCTGGCTGCAACAGCAACTGGTCAGACTCGGTCGCCTTGATGGACCGATCACCGGCGTGCTCGATCAGGACCTGCTCGAGGCCGCCCGCGATGCGATCCCCTGGTGCGGCCTGCCGCCGAGCACGGCCGCGATGGCGCCGGAACTGGCCTGGGAGCTCGGACAACGCCCGGGCGATCACCAGGCCCCCGATCTTCGCGGTCAGTTCGTGGATAGCGCCATCAGCGCCCACATGCCCAGGCGGCTGATCACCCTGGCGCCAACCCTCGATGACAGCCAGACCCTGGCCACCACGGTGGCCGCTTACTGCCCCCTGCCGGAGGAGGCGGGCCTGGGATCCGCCTGCGGCGATGTGGTGGTGCTGCGCGGCGGCGGCGGCGCGATCAGCAAGGCCCTGGCCATGCTCCAACCCCTGGTGGGTGACACCCTGCCGACCTGGGTCTGGTGGAACAGCTCCCTCGATGAAAATCCTGGCGTGCTTTCAGCCATGGCCGCAGGACCGCGCCGGCTGGTGGTCGATACCTCCATGGGCACACCGCGCCGCTGCCTCGATCTGCTGGTGGAACGTATCGAGGCCGGTCAGGCAGTGAATGATCTCAACTGGCTGCGGCTGCGCAGCTGGCGGGAATCGCTGGCGATGCTCTTTGATCCCCCCTCCCGCCGCGACGCACTCAACCACGTTGTTCAACTCGATATCGATGTCGAGGGCCAGCATCCGGTCAAGGGACTGCTGCTGGCAGCCTGGATCAGCGATCGTCTCGGCTGGCACCTCGAGAGCAGCTACCGGGTGCCGGTAGACGGCGACGAGACAGGCGGCCTCGGGGCCGACTTCCAGCGCCAGGATGGTCAGATGGTGCACATGCGCCTGATGCCGGTACCGGTCGGGGTTCCCCAGACCCATCCCGGTGCCCTGGTCGGCCTGAGGCTGATCTGCGCGGCGCCGAACCGCCTGCCCCTCTGCGTGATTCTCTGCTCGGAATCCGGGGGCTGCATGCGCCTGGAGTCCGGCGGCATGGCCACGATGGAGCTGCTGGAGGAGGTGGTGCCTGCGATCAGCGAAACCGGTGAGATGGAGATGGCGCGGCTGCTCTCAGGAGGCCACGACAGCACCAACCCGCTGCTGGCCGCTGCCGCTCCCCTGGCAGCGCGGCTGCTGCCCGACTGAGATCCCGGCGGACCAGCTGTGACCTTTCCCCGGCGGACCAGCTGGTCCGCTGCCAAGCTGAGCTGATGGCCTGTCTGATCGCCGCTCCGACAAGTGGCAGCGGTAAAACCCTGCTCAGCCTCAGCCTCGCCGCCTGGGCCCGTCAGGCCGGCAAGAGCGTGCAGACCTTCAAGGTCGGGCCGGATTATCTCGATCCGCAGCTTCTCAGCCGGGTCAGCGGTCGCCCCTGCCGCAACCTCGACAGCCTGCTCTGCGGCGAGCCCTGGGTGCGCGAAAGCTTTCAACGCCATGGCAGCCAGGCGGATCTGGTCCTGGTGGAAGGGGTGATGGGCCTCTTCGATGGCCGCGGACCGACCAGCGACGGCAGCTCGGCAGCGGTGGCGGTGCTGCTGGATCTACCGGTGGTGCTGGTGGTGGAGGCCTCCAGGCAGGCCG
>CAIXOZ010000184.1 GCA_903921295.1 uncultured cyanobacterium
CGATGTCGACGGTGCTGAGGGAGTTGCTCATCATCACCACCGCCAGCACCGCCAGGGCCAGGGGGATCTCGTAGCTGATGGACTGGGCAGCCGCGCGCAGGCCCCCGAGAAGCGAGTATTTGTTGTTGCTGGCGTACCCGCTCATCAGCAGACCGATCGGCTGGATGCTGCTGATGGCGATCCAGAGAAAGATGCCGACACCGACGTTGCTGATCAGCAGGTGCTGGCCGAAGGGAATCACCAGCCAGCTCAGGATGACCGGCACCACCACCAGCACCGGCCCGAGGCTGAACAGCAGGCCATCGGCCCGGGCCGGAATGATGTCCTCCTTGAACAGCAGCTTCAGGCCGTCGGCCAGGGGCTGCAGCACCCCGAGGGCACCGGCATATTCCGGGCCGATCCGCTGCTGCACGGCAGCGGAGATCTTGCGCTCCAACCAGACCGTCACCAGCACACCGACAACGGCGGCCACCAGCACCAGCAGCATCGGCAGCGGCAGCCAGACCAGATGGGCGGCGCCGGCCGAGAGGCCGAACGACTGCAGAACATCGGTGAAGCTGGATTCCAGGTCCAGGCCTGGGCTGACGACGGCCGGAGCCGCGGCCAGCAGGGAGGCGCGGACCGGATCCAGGAGTGGGACGGGAACGGTCACCATCGGGGTCGGGGCGATGGAGGCAACTTAGGCGGCCACGGTGGCTGTCGGGTGCAGCATCAGCGGGCTGTCACCGGCTCCCAGACGCGATCGCGCTGGCCGGTGTAGATCTGCGTGGGTCTGTAGATGCGGTTGGCCCCGAGCTGCTCCTTCCAATGGGCCAGCCACCCGGCCACCCGGGCGATCGCGAAGATGGGCGTGAACAGATCCTCTGGGATGCCGAGCTTGCGATACACCAGGCCGGAATAGAAGTCGACGTTGGGATAGATCCCCTTCGGACCGAGACGATCGGCCGCCACCTGCTCCAGGCGTCTGGCGATGTCGTAGGTCTCATCGTGACCGAAACGATCGAACAGCGTTTCCGCCAGCTTCTGCAGGATCACGGCCCGCGGGTCCTTGACCCGATACTCGCGATGGCCGAAGCCCATGATCTTGCGCTTCTCGGCCATGGCCTGCGTCAGCCAGCCCTCCACCCGATCCTCGCTGCCGATCTCGGCCAGCATCTCCAGCACGTCCTCGTTGGCACCGCCATGCAGCGGTCCCGCCAGGGTGCCGACAGCCGAGGCGACCACGGCATAGGGATCGGTGAGGGTGCTGGCGGTGACGCGGGCGCTGAAGGTGCTGGCGTTGAGGCTGTGCTCAGCGTGCAGGATCAGACAGGCATCAAAGATGCTGGCGGCGAGGGGATCGGGCTCCCGCTCGGTGAGCATGTAGAGGAAATTGGCCGCATAGGAAAGATCGTCGCGGGGCTGAATCGGATCCTGGCCTTTGCGGATCAACTGGAAGGCCGCCACCATCGTGGGGATCTTGGCAATCAGTCGAACGACGGCGGAATAGATGTACTCCGGGTTATCCAGGGCTCGCCGGGAATAGAAGAGCCCCAAGGAGGCCGCACTCGATTGCAGCGCATCCATCGGATGGCCGCCGGAGGGGAA
>CAIXOZ010000185.1 GCA_903921295.1 uncultured cyanobacterium
CCTTACGATATTCCGTTGCAATCGGCCTCACAATCTGTTACACAGTATGGAATATTTGTCCACACTGGATCAGGTTATAGTTTGACTGGAACCAGTTCTATCCTTTTGACAGGCAATGGTAATAACTTTATTATTAGAGATAATTTTATTGGGGGCAGTGGACCGGGTTGTACCGGAACCTGGACGGTAAATGCACCGACCACATCAAGCGGGCAGTATAGATTTATTGGTATTTATGTTCAAGGCACCACTAGCACTCCTGCAGGAAGTTTAGCAAGCATCGAGGGCAATACCATAAAAAATTTTTCGTGGGGAACAACCGCACCCTTTACAAATACTGCTCCGCAACTAGCCGTGTGGGGCGGTATTGTTGTGGTTGGTGGACAGAATGTCGGAACAACAGGAAGAACGGTTACCATTGGAACAATAAACAAACCCAATATTATTGGAGATAATACAGGAAACTCGATTACAGTAACAAATGCAAGAACTCCAACTGGAACTGGACAGAATATTATTGGGATACAGGTGCAGGGGATGGGTTCTGGAAATGCCACGATCGAGTATAATCAAATTGGAGGTATTACGGCAAGTTCAACCAACGGAGCTGGCGTTGTTTCTTCAATTGAGGGAATTCGGGTTGATGATGGCAACAATATTATTCGTTTTAATACCATAGGCAGTACCACGGCATCCAATAGTTTTAATATTACTGCCTCGTCTACAACTCACAATGCATCAGTGAATAACAATCAGATACAAAGGGTGCGTGGTATCGTGCATACCGGTGGTACAGCCACTGCCACATCAACTACGATTGCCAACAATACCATAGCAAATCTTCGGATGAATTACGCAGCTACGGCTCCCGGGCCTGGGGCTGCACGTGGCATTGTATTCGAAAATCTTACACCGGCCAATGTTCGCGGGGCGATTCAAATTCAAAACAATACCATTTTTAACCTCACATCCAATCAAACCTGCATCGAGGCGATGTTGACGTTGTGCTCACCGAGAAGCGAGCCGAGCTGACCGATGATCCCAGGCATGTCCCGATGGCGGGTGAACAGCATGTGGCGGCTGGGGGCCACGTTGACCGGGAACTCGTCGATCGTTGTCACCCGAAGCTCACCATCGGCGAAGACGGCACCGGTGACGCTGTGATCACCAGAGGCGCTGCGGGAACTGATCTGAAGGGAGCCGCCTGCGAAGTCCCGGGAGGCCTCGTCCTTGACTTCGAGCACATGGATGCCGCGGTCCTTGGCCTCCAGTCCGGCGTTGACGTAGTTGATCGAATCGCCCAGGGCCGTGGACAGCAGGCCCTTGAGGGCCGCAATCACCAGCGGCTGGGACGGATGGCTGGCGAATTCACCCTGGAGGCGAACCTCCAGTTCGCTGATCTGGCCACCGGCCAGCTGGCTGAGGAGCTGGCCAAGGGTTTCGGCAAGCTGCAGGTGGGGCTTGAGCTGCTCCATCACCTCGGCATTGAGGCCGGGGATGTTGACGGCACTGCGGGCGGGCAGGCCGAGAAGGACATCGCGGATCTGTTCCGCCACGTCGATCGCCACGTTCTCCTGAGCCTCTTCGGTGGAGGCCCCGAGGTGGGGGGTGAGGATCAGGCGCTCGCTCACACCACGGAGCGGCGAATCGGCCTGCAGCGGCTCCCTGGCGAAGACATCCAGGGCGGCGCCGGCGATCACGCCCTTCTCCAACGCCTCAGCGATCGCGGGCTCGTCGATGATGCCGCCGCGGGCGCAGTTCACAATGCGCGCCGTGGGTTTCATCGTGCGCAGCAGCTCAGCGTTGACCAGGTTCTCGGTGTCCGGCGTGCGGGGCAGGTGCAGGCTGACGTAGTCGGCCTCGGCGAACAGGGCAGGCAACGGCATCAGACGCACCTGCATCTGCTGGGCGCGCTCGGCGGAGACGAACGGGTCGTAGGCCATCACATCCATGCCCATCGCCTTGGCCACCCGGGCCACATGGGAGCCGATCTTGCCGAGACCGACCACCCCCAGACGTTTCTTGTAGAGCTCATTGCCGACGTACTTCTTACGATCCCAGCCGCCAGCCATGGTGCTGACATGGGCATGGGGGACGTGGCGCGACAGGGAAAGCATCAGCGCCAGGGCATGCTCGGCGGCGGCGATCGTGTTGCCTTCAGGCGAATTGACGACGATCACACCGCGCTTGGTGGCCGCCGGCACATCCACATTGTCGACCCCCACACCGGCGCGGCCGATGATCCGCAGCTTGTCAGCGGCGGCGATGATCTCGGCCGTCACGGTGGTGCCTGAGCGGATCATCAGGGCGTCGTAGTCGCCGATGGTCGCCTTCAGCTCTTCCGGCGACAGGCCTGTGCGCACATCCACCTGGGCGACCTGGGAAAGAATGTCGATCCCCGTTTGATCAATGGGATCGGAAACCAGAACTTTCGTCATGACCCGGCGCGGTGGTGGAGGAGCCTGTGGAGGGGAGGCCGGAGGTGCAGTGTAGAGAGCCCCCTGCTGCAGAACCTCCGAGCGCCGGGCCAGCGGCCCCGATCCCTGGCGGAACGAGGGAGAATCGAAGCACTGCAAGCCTCCGGGAGCCGATCCACTTGGGAACCAGCGTTGTCGTCGTGCTCTCGGAGCGCCGCAGCCTGCAGCAGCTGCGGGACGCCCTGGCCGAACAGGTGCCGGCACCGGCGCTGCTGGTGGCGATCGGTCGCGGCGAAACCGCCTTTGAGAGCGTTGACCGCCTCAATCCGGCGATCGCCCGCCAGCACAGGCAGCGCAGCATGGCGCGCTGGTTGATCCCGTTTGGATTCCTGGCCGGGGTGACCTTCACCCAGATCACTGACCTGACCACCTTCTCGAGCCTGGGTTCCTGGGCGGAACCGCTGATCGGGGGGCTGCTGGGCCTCGGCTCAGGCTGGATGGGCAGCTACGCCGCGGCCGCCAGTGTCAGCTCCGAGGAAAGCGATCGCATCCGCAGCCTGCGCAACCGGATCGAGGAAGGCTGCTGGCTGCTGCTCGTCGAGACGGTGAATGGGGTCGAGATGCCCTGGACCCTGCTGCAGAAAGCGCGTCCCCAGGCCGTGGTCCGGCTCTCGGAGGGCTGATGTTGCCGCAACGCTCGCTTCTGGAGGGCGCCCGTCACCCTGAGGCCCTCGCCGCAGTGCTCACCCTGGCTGACACGGTGCTGCGAACCTGGGAACCGCTCTGGAGTCCCTTTCTCAGCGGCGCGGAAGCTGAAGAGATCGAAGATCGCCTGGTCCAGCTCAGTGAACTGAGCCTGCACTGGGACGGCGGCGTGGCCGGTGCCGAGCGCCGCTGTCTGCGGCTGGCCCGCCACGAGCAGGCCGAGCAAGCTCCGGACAGGCCCGGCGAGGTTGTGGATCAGGCGCCGATCGAGGGGCTGGAGATCAGCGGAAATTTCCTTTTCGACCCCGCCAGTCCCGCAGAACTGCGGGCCGAGCTGGTGCGACTGGGCGCCGACGCCGAGGCGATCGGCGATCTCTGGCTGCGCGGTGACCGTGGCGCCCAGGCGATCGTCAGCAGGCCCCTGGCCGAACGGCTCGATGGGGCCAGCGGCGCGCTGCGCACAGTCCCGCTGCTGATCAGCCGCCGACCGATCAGCGAGCTGCAGCCACCGGCGGCCAGGCTGCCGCGGGCCCTGAGCAGCGTCGAAGCCTCGCTCCGCCTTGATGCGGTGGCCTCGGCGGGGTACGGCCTGCCCCGCAGCCGCGTCAAGGCGCTGATCAGCGAAGGCGCGGCGCGGATCAACTGGCAGCCGGTGCTGCAGCCGAGCACCACGGTGGCGGTGGGCGATCGGATCCGGATCGATGGTCGTGGAGAGCTCCTGATCACGGCCATTCAGGCCACCAAGCGCGATCGCTGGCGCCTGGAAATGGAGCGACGCTGAGGCCCCTCGCCAGGGAGGCGACTGAAACGCTCCGTCGTGATTGGCGGAGGCTGTCGCGCCTGCTGCTAAATTTCAGCCACTTGAACGACGTTCCTCACGTCCTCAACGGCAGTGTCCCCGGAGGCCCTGCATCGATCCGTCGTTTCGAGACCGCTCGAACCCGGCACGGATTCCTGTCCCCACGGCGTTGCTCCTTGCCTGCCAGGGTTCCAAGTTGACTCGTTCAAACGGAACCCTGACTGCACGAGTGATGAATGCCAACCAGGGGCGATTAGCTCAGAGGTAGAGCACTACCTTGACACGGTAGGAGTCACTGGTTCGATTCCAGTATCGCCCACTTTCAGATCACCGCTTCAGCCCATCACACCGTTCATTCGGATGATTCCTGTCGCCGACCCATCAACCACCGAAGGTTCGGCTCCGTTTGTGGTGATTGGCCTTGGCCGTTCCGGAATCGGCGCCGCACGCCTGCTCAAGGGGCGCGGCCT
This sequence comes from uncultured cyanobacterium, assembly GCA_903921295.1. Classification (GTDB taxonomy): domain Bacteria; phylum Cyanobacteriota; class Cyanobacteriia; order PCC-6307; family Cyanobiaceae; genus CAIXOZ01. The sequence goes on from CAIXOZ010000185.1 coordinate 4,392, forward strand.
GCCTGTGGTGATCCTCGAGCAGGGCCACAGTGAAGGACTGCGCCACCAGGCCCGGGCCCTCGCCAGCGAGGGCTTCGACATCCGCCTTGAAACACCGCTCGATCTCACCGGTCTGAAGGCGATGCAGCCCCGCGCCGTGGTGATCAGCCCAGGGCTGGCCTGGGATCATCCCGTGCTCGCCGGACTGCGGCAGGCCGGCATCGCCGTGCTCGGCGAAGCGGCTCTGGCCTGGGAATTCAGCGAAGGCATCCCCTGGATCGCCATCACCGGCACCAACGGCAAAACCACGGTCACCCATCTGATCCAGCATCTGCTCAACGATGCCGGCGTTGATGCGCCGCTCTGCGGCAATGTCGGCACCTCCGTGGCAGCGGTGCTGGCCGAGAGACTGACCGGCCCGAAGCCAGACCAGCTGGTGGTTGAACTGAGCAGTTATCAGATCGAGGCCTCACCGGCGATCCGGCCGGCGATCGGCCTCTGGACGACCCTCACGCCCGATCATCTGGAGCGACACGGCAGCCTTGAGGCCTACCGCGCCATCAAGCACCACCTGCTGACGCAATCGTCCGTTCGGATCCTCAATGGCGATGATCCCGACCTTCAGACCCATGCCGGTCCCTGGCCCGACAGCCGCTGGATCACAGCAGGCCCTGCAGACGCTCTGCCCGAGGGGATGAAGGCCAGTCTCTGGATCGCGGCCGATGCCGCTGGCCAGGCGATGGTGATGCACGCCCAGGGCCACCTCTTCCCTGCCGATGTGCTGGCGATGCCGGGCGACCACAACCGGCGCAATCTGCTGATGGCCGCTGCGGTGGGCCTGGAGCTCGGACTGGGCGCTGAGTCGATGGCGGCAGCCTTCCGGCGGTTCCCCGGCGTGCCGCACCGGCTGGAGCGAATCCGTAACGACGCCGGGATCACCTGGTTCAACGACAGCAAGGCCACCAATTACGACGCTGCGGCCGTGGCCCTGGACGCCCTCGATGCCCCGCTGGTGGTGCTGGCCGGTGGCCAGGCCAAGCAGGGTGATGCGAGCGGCTGGTTGCAGCGCCTGCACGAGCGGGCCACCGCGGTGGTGCTCTTTGGAGCGAGCCGACAAGCCTTTGCTCAGCTGCTGCAGGACAGCGGCTATGGCGGGCGCGTGCTCGCAGCGGACGGCCTGGCGGAGGCGGTGCCGATCGCCCGAGCCACCGCCCTGGAGCTGAACACCAGCACGGTGCTGCTCTCCCCAGCCTGCGCCAGCTTTGATCAATACAGTGATTTCGAGGCCCGCGGCGAGCACTTCCGGCAGCTGGTGCTTGCGCTCTGAAGCAACGACGCCCCTACAGTCACGCTGAAGACACGCTTCACCGATGGCCTTCTGGTTGATGAAAAGCGAGCCCGACGTGTACGGGATCGACCATCTCCAGCGCGACGGGACCACCCTGTGGGATGGCATCCGCAACTACCAGGCGCGCAACTTCATGCGCACGATGGCCGTGGGTGATCAGGCCTTCTTCTATCACTCCAATACCAAGCCCCCAGGGATCGTCGGCCTGATGGAAGTGATGGAAACCGGACTGACCGACCCCAGCCAGTTCGATCCCACCTCCAAATACCACGACCCCCGATCCAAGCCAGAGGCCCCTCGCTGGGACTGCGTTCGGCTTCGCTATCTCCGCCATTTCCCGACGCTGATCACCCTCGATCAACTGCGTGGTCGCTTCAGTGTCGAGGAGCTGCCGGTCGTGCGCCAGGGCAACCGCCTGTCGATCCTGCCGGTGAGCGACAGCAGCGCCGCCATCCTCCTGGAGCTGGCGACATCCCAGACGCCCTGCTGATGCGCTCCGTGCACAGCCCGGTGCCAACCGACCGCACCGCCCCACCCGGTCTCCATCACCCCCTGGCCCTGAGACGCTCGCTCAGAAGGGGCTGGAGAGGCTTCAACCGCACCGCCGGTCGGTTCGTGATCTTCATGCTGATCGCGGAGTTGATCAGCGAGGTCTCACGCTTTCTGGTGCTGTTCGGCAGCAGCGCCCCCGAACAGGGCGGACCGGATCCCGTGGTGGCCGCCTTCAGCCTGATGGCCGGCCTTGGCCTGACCCTCTTCATCCACTGGTGGATGACCGTGGGACTGTTGCGAGGGGCCTGGTTGGGACTCACCGGCGCTCAGCCCCGTCTGGCCGATCTGCTGCGCTGGGATGGGGAGAGCCTGGGGCGCTGGAGCGCCATGTCGCTCCTGATCCTTGGGATCCTGGCCCTGGGAGGCCTGGCCACCGGGCTGATCGCCTGGCTGATGACCCTCCTGCTGCCTCCTCTGGCGCCCGTGGTCCTGGTCCTCGGGATCCTGATGGCGTCGGTGGTGCTGCTCAGTCAGCTGTTCAGTCTGCCGCTGGTGCTGATGGAGCGGATCTCGGCGCCTGATGCCTTCCGGCTGGGCGTGGAGGGGCTGAGGCACCACCCCATCAGCTGGTTGTTGCTGGGTCTCATTCAGATCCTCCCCCAGATCCTGATGCTGGCCACCCATGGCCTCGGTGGAGGGCTGGTGCTCGGGGTGCGCCTGGTGACGCTGCCGCTGGCGATGTGCATCCTGACGGCGGCCTACCTGGATCGTGGCGAACCGACGGCCCTCGTCAACGGAATCCAGCCCGCCCCGGAAACAGATTGGCCAGGTAGCAGCGGGTGATGGCCCGGCTCTGCAGACCGTGCTGGACAAGGAAACCAGCCAGCGCCGCCTGAACGAGCCGATAGTGATCCCAGCGGGGATGGTGCTCCAGGAATCGAGCCATCGACAGCAGCAGCCCCGCCGGCACCGCCCCATGGAGGCTGATCATCCTGGGAATGGTCGCCAGTTCCGGCTCCCCTGAGTCCTGCGTCATTCCTGGGACCGTCATGCGGTGGTCAGCCCTGCGAGCGGCATTGTGATCACGCTGAAGGGGAGCGTCCACGCGCCGACCACGACGCTCTCAGGCCCGTCCCACGTCAAGACCCTGGAGCGGCAACAGTGGAACCAAGCGCTGCAGCAGCCTGCCCGGCTCCCGGCAGCAGCGATCCAGCCCCCAGGCCGAGAAGACAGCGCGTGGATGAAGCCGAACCGTCAAGAGACTGGATGAGCCTGATGCTCCTTTTCCTCATCAGAGCGCCAGGCCTGCCGGCGAGGGCACCGTTCTGAGGAAAACCTGAGGAAAATCCCTGGAAAAAACAGGGCGAGCCTGGGGAGAGGTCCTGCTTCCACCATCGATCAGCAGACCTGATCGATGGCAGGGGTCGCAGAGGTCTCAGTCACAAAGCGTCGCTTGCGGCACCAGCAGCATGCCCAGCCTGCAGGGACAACCGCTGCGACACGGCCTCCAACGCCGAGGCCAGCGCGGGGCTGGCGGTCTCATCCCAGCCGGCCTCCACGCTGCGTAGGCCGGCTGGAGACACCA
>CAIXOZ010000186.1 GCA_903921295.1 uncultured cyanobacterium
ACCAGCCAGGTGGCGCCGTGCAGTTTCATCACACCAAGGAGGGTCTGGGAGCTCCACTCCGCCACGCCGAGGACCAGCGCGGCCGCCGCCAGTTCCCCTGCCGCTGTCTTCAGATCACCCACTGACCAGCCGCACTCCCAGAGCTCCGCCATCTCCTGGAGCATCAGGCCGTTGCCGAGCACCACCACAAGGAGATCAAGCGCCGGCAGCGGGGAGGCCACCACCGAGGCCGCCACCAGCCACTGGCTGCGCTGCTGCAGGCCCAAAAAACGCTGGCGGCGCCAGCCCTCCAGCTCGAGCTGCCAGTCGCGATGGAGGGCCTGAAGGGCCCGCAATCGGGTGGCTTCGATCAGCTGCTGGGGGGCCGTTCGCAGGTGCTCCCCAAGGGGGACAACCGTCGTCTCAAGGTTGGCGGGTTGACCATCCCAGAGCAGCAGTCGCGCCCTGACGTCAGCACCGAGTTGGCTGGTCAGTTCCCGCTCCGCCTGGGAGGGCTCCATCCCCGGCTGCAGCTGCAGCAGCAACCAGACGGGTTGGTCGCCGGGAAGGGCGGTCAGCCAGCGCAGATCAGCGGCACGCAGGGGTGCCGGGGCGACGTAGAGCAGCGCATCGCAATCGAGGAAGGACCGCGACCACTGCCAGTGATCGCTCAGGGAGGGTTGGCGATGGCCGACATGGAGGCTCAGGGGACGGGAGCCGGCCAGCACCGGGGCCAGACGGTCGGGTCCGGCGGCAAGCAGGGCCGGTTCACCGACCACCGCCAGGCGGAGACCGTGACGGCCCCCATCCTGCTGCCAGTGCTGGAGCCGGGCCTGGCGTTGCTGCTGGGAGGCCCCAGCCTCGGGATCGAGACGCTCGAACTGCTCCAGCAATGCAGCACAACGTTGCAACCAGCCGGAGGCGTCGATCGGCACCGCCGCGAGCGGACGACCCCGGCGCCGGTTCAACCACCACCAACCGGCCCCTGCCATCACCACGGTCAGAGCGCCGGAGCCGAGATGTCCGAATTCACTGATCACCGCCCCTCCCACCAACACACCCCCCACCGACCACCAGGAGCGCTGGGTCAGAAGCGCGCGCACCAGGGCGAGGCCTGGCGGCTGGGCATGACTGTGGGAGCTGGGAGTAGGCGACACGACGGCGTCACAGACGGTGCATCTTTAGCTCAGTTGCGGTGGGATCGACCAGCCGACGCCGCTCCTGGATCGGAACGCAACAGCCGGGCGCCGAGCCGCGATGTTGGCGAGGCAGTGGCATCCTGAACGGATGAGCGATGTTCCCCTGCCGTCGCAGCCCTCCGCGCACCAGCCCCCGCAGCGGCTGGCGCCCGTGGGCTCGCAGGGGACAGGCGCCGGGGACAGCGTCTGGATGCGGGAGTGGCCTGCGGCATGGTCGACAGCCCATGGCTCGCCCTGTGCCGGGGCCGTGCCCGTCCGGGCCTCGGTCGGCATGGCTTCTGTCCGGCCCGGCACCGCATCGGCATGGACGCCATCGATGCTGACGCCGGGCCAGCGCCGCCTCCTGCGGCGCTGGCTGTCCGATCTCCAGACGAGAGACCAGTGGCACGGTCAGCTGCCGGTGGCCCTGCTGGATCGCTGCTGGCTCCGACTGGAGGTCGTGCCCGTGCAGGAGCTGGCACGCCGACTGCCCCCCGATGCCAGTGCCGAGGCCCCCGAACTGGTGCGGTATCGCGATCTTGTGGCCTCGGGCCTGACGCCCCTGGAGGCCCAGGAGCGCTGCTGGCATGACTACGGCCTTGAAGCCTGCCGACAGGCGCAGACCCGTTTCTGGGCCCAGCAGGACCAGGGCAACCATGGCTGGACCCTGCAGCGCTACCTCGAGCTGATCGACGGTTACCGCGGACGCCAGGGCAAGAGCGGAGAGCGCGCCCTGCCGCTGGTGGTCCTGGCTCGCGCCGACAGCGATGAAGCGCACACGCTGCATTGGCTCTGCTGAAAGCGCCGACGGCGACCGCTTCGCCGCTCGATGCGTCACACTTGCCGCTGATTCAGGTCCGCGGCCATGGCCGAAGAGAACAACGCTTCCGTCCCCCAAGCCCGCGATGGCGGCAGCCGTGGTGGCCGTCAGGGGGGCAACCGAGAGGGCGGTGGCCAGCGGGATGGCGGCGGTTTCCGCATTCGGATGAGCGATAACGAGCTGCGGGCCGTGCGGGCGATCCAGGACGCCTTCAACCTGCGCTCTCCTGTGGCAGCCCTGGGCTTCTCGGTGCGCACCGTGGCCCAGCTTCTGGAGGACGGGCAGCTCGATGCCCTGGTCGCTGAGCAACGGGCCAACGGTGGTGGTCGTCCCGAGGGACGCCGCGAGGGTCGCCGCAGCGAAGGTCGGCCGGAGCGTGGTGGAGCCGGCGGCGGCGGCGGTGCTGCAGGCCGGGCCAACCCGTTCGCCCGTCCCCAGAAACCGGTAGCGGCCATTCCAGCCCCTGCCGCGAGCGACGAGCAACCCGCCGCAGAGGCCGGCGACGAGAGCAGCGCCGAGCCGGTGGATGGGGCGGATGACGGCACCGCAGCGGTGACCGAGGCCGTCGCCGCCGAAGCCGGCAGCGAAGCCTGAGCCCAGCGCACAACGGCGGAGCCCCCAGTCCGGCCGTTCTCCTGACCCTGAGCCGTCCGTTCCCCTGCATCTGAGCCCATTCATGCAACGCCCAAGGGTCCTCTCCGGTGTGCAGCCCACCGGAGCTCTCCATCTGGGGAACTGGCTCGGCGCCATCCGCAACTGGGTCGATCTCCAGAGCGATCACGACACCTTCTTCTGTGTCGTCGATCTGCACGCGATCACCGTTCCGCACAATCCGGCCCGGTTGGCGGAGGACACCCGGACCACGGCAGCCCTCTATCTGGCCTGCGGCATCGACCCGGAGCGCTCCACCGTCTTCGTGCAGAGCCATGTGCCGGCCCACAGTGAGCTCGGCTGGATTCTGAACTGCGTCACCCCGCTCAACTGGCTGGAGCGGATGATTCAGTTCAAGGAAAAAGCGATCAAACAGGGAGACAATGTCTCCGTCGGTCTTCTGGATTATCCGGTGCTGATGGCCGCCGACATCCTGCTCTACGACGCGGATCTGGTGCCGGTTGGCGAAGACCAGAAACAGCATCTGGAGCTGGCCCGTGACATCGCCCAGCAACGGATCAACAGTCGCTTCGGATCCGAAGAAGCCCCGCTGCTGAAGGTGCCCAAACCGTTGATCCTTTCCGAAGGGGCACGGGTGATGAGTCTCACCGACGGCCGTAGCAAGATGAGCAAAAGCGACCCGAATGAAGGATCAAGAATCACCCTGCTTGATCCACCGGAACTGATCACCAAAAAAGTGAAACGGGCCAAGACTGATCCGGTGATCGGCCTGGAATTCGGCAATCCCGAACGTCCGGAAGCCGACAATCTCCTCGGCCTCTACGCCCTCCTCAGCGGCAAGGGCCGCGAGGCCGCCCGCGAGGAGTGCGCCGCCATGGGTTGGGGGGCCTTCAAACCCCTGCTGGCGGAGACGCTGGTGGAAGCGCTGCGTCCCGTCCAGGAGCGGTACCGGGCGCTGCGTTCCGATGATGGTCAGATCGACGCCGTTCTGCGCCAGGGTCGCGAACGGGCCGCGGATGTGGCCGCCACAACCCTGCGGCGGGTGCGCGACGGCCTCGGTTTCCTGCCGGCCCGCTGAACATCAGGGTTCGGGATTGAACGGGGGCAGGGTCACACCCGCCTGCCGCATCCGCGCCGCCAGGGCCCAGCAGCGCATCACCAGGTGATGCCACGGGGCCATCGCCTGCAGATCCAGGGCCATCGAGACGGGAACCGCAGCACGAAGCGACCGGGCCGCCACCAGGGCGCGGGTGCTGCGCTCCAGCTGATCGGCCATGGCGGCCCGTTCCTCGGCCGGCATCACCGCATCGGGACAGTGCTCGAGCAGCACCTTGCCGCGCCCGAACCAGAGGAAGAAATCCTCCAGCAGGGGATCGAGAAGCTGGTCAAGCAGGGCACCGGCCTCGTCGGCACCGGCTCCAGGCGTGGCGAAGGGTTCAGTCACACCACCAGGCTAACGACCGTAACGTGCTCGGTAGGATCAGGGTTTGCAGGGTGCTCTCCGTGCCAGCGACGTCCTCCGCCTCCTCGACACACCCAGGATCGGTGGATGGGACGGTCACCGGAACCGCGCAGGCGAATGGTGCCGGCTCGGATCTCCCGACCCCGATGGTGCTGCCGCGAACAAGCGAGTCGGAGTCGCTGCTGCGCATCCGCCATTCCATGAGCCACGTCATGGCGATGGCGGTGCAGAAGCTGTTCCCCAGGGCCCAGGTGACGATCGGACCCTGGACCGAATCCGGTTTCTATTACGACTTTGATCATCCTGAACCCTTCACCGAAGCCGACCTGAAGGCGATCAAGAAGGAGATGATCCGGATCATCAACAGGAAGCTGCCGCTCGAGCGGATCGAGGTCAGCCGTGCCGAGGCGGAGCGTCGGATCCAGGTGCAGAACGAACCCTACAAGCTGGAAATCCTGGCCGGCATCCAGGAGCCGATCACCCTGTACACCCTTGGCGAGGACTGGTGGGATCTCTGTGCCGGGCCGCACGTGGCCAGCACCGGCGAGCTCAACGCCAGGGCCTTTGAGCTGGAAAGCGTGGCCGGGGCCTACTGGCGTGGCGATGAAAAGAACGCCCAGCTGCAGCGGATTTATGGCACCGCATGGGAAACACCCGAACAGCTGGCGGAATACAAGCGTCGTCAGGAGGAGGCCAAACGTCGCGACCATCGCCGCCTCGGCACCGATCTCAATCTGTTCTCGATCGAGGATGAAGCCGGCGCCGGGCTCGTGTTCTGGCACCCGCGCGGTGCGCGGATGCGCCTCCTGATCGAAAACCTCTGGCGGGATCTGCACTTCGAAGCCGGCTACGAGCTGCTTTACACCCCCCATGTCGCTGACATCAGCCTCTGGAAAACCTCGGGTCACCTCGACTTCTACAGCGAATCGATGTTCGGTCCGATGCAGGTGGATGCACGGGAATACCAGCTCAAACCGATGAACTGCCCGTTCCACGTACTCACCTACGCCAACACGTTGCGCTCCTATCGGGAACTGCCGATCCGCTGGGCTGAGCTGGGCACCGTCTATCGCTATGAGCGCCCAGGCGTCATGCATGGCTTGATGCGGGTGCGCGGCTTTACCCAAGATGACGCCCACGTGTTCTGCCTGCCCGAGCAGATCGGAGATGAAATCCTGCGCATCCTCGATTTGACCGAGGAGATCCTCTCGGCCTTCGACTTCCGCAACTACGAGATCAACCTCTCGACACGGCCAGACAAATCCATCGGCGATGACGCGGTTTG
>CAIXOZ010000187.1 GCA_903921295.1 uncultured cyanobacterium
ATCACCTGCGGGATCCCACCGGCGGCATGCAGGTCAGTTGTCACGTAGCGGCCGCTCGGCTTGAGATCGCAGATCACCGGCACACGCTGGCGGATCATCTCAAAATCGTCGATGCTCAACGGGACGCCGGCCGTGCGGGCAATCGCCAGCAGATGCAGAACGGCATTGGTGGAGCCACCCACCGCCATGATCACGCTGATGGCGTTCTCGAAGGCCTCACGGGTCAGCAGATCAAGCGGCCGGATGTTGGCGGCGATCGCCTCGACCAACACCTCGGCGCTTCGGGCGGCAGAATCCGCCTTCTCGGCATCTTCCGCGGCCATGGTGGAGCTGCCAGGCAGGCTCAGACCCATCGCCTCGATCGCCGAGCTCATGGTGTTGGCCGTGAACATGCCGCCGCAGCTGCCGGCACCCGGACAGGCGTTTTTCTCAACGGCGATCAGACGCTCCACATCGATCGAACCGGCGGTGTACTGACCCACAGCCTCAAAGGCGCTGACCACGGTGAGGTCGCAGCCACCGAGCTTGCCCGGTTTGATCGTGCCGCCATACACAAAGATGGCAGGAATGTTCATCCGGGCCATGGCCAGCATGGCGCCGGGCATGTTCTAGTCGCAGCCCCCCACGGCCAGGACGCCATCCATCGACTCACCGTTGCAGGCGGTTTCGATCGCATCGGCGATCACCTCGCGGCTCACCAGGGAATATTTCATTCCCTCCGTGCCCATGGAGATGCCGTCACTGACAGTGATCGTGCCGAACATCTGGGGCATGGCGCCGGCGGCGCGGGCTGCCTCCTCGGCGCGGTGTGCGAGATCGTTCAGACCGACGTTGCAGGGCGTGATCGTGCTGTAGCCGTTGGCGATGCCGATGATCGGCTTGTTGAAGTCGCCATCGCCGAAGCCGACAGCCCGCAGCATGGCGCGGTTGGGGGAGCGCTGGATCCCCTGGGTGATCGCGGCGGAGCGAAGCATGACGCGGGCAGTCTGAGCAGAAGAGCAACCTACCGATGCACGGGCCCCTCAGTGCCAAGGGTCTCAAGCTGACGTCGCACATCGTCGATCGCCAGGTTCAGGCGCTGAACCTTGTCGTGGAGTTCGCCATCGCTCGACTCAGGACCGGCGTCGCCATCCTCGCCATCCAGGGCATCGGGAGCGTTCCGGCGACGCAAGGGCGGCAGACCGGGGCTGAGCCGACGCTCATCGGCCCGCTTGAGCAACCAGAGGCCGAGACCGGCCGCTCCGATCAGGGTGCCGGCCACCAGGCCGATCAGTACCCCGCCATCTCCGCCGCGATTGCCACCGCACTCAGCCATGCTCCGTCGTCCAGGGGACATGCATCGACAGCGTCAGCCTAAGCAGTCCTGGCCAGTCGATCCAAACAAACGTTCGCGGACATCGCCAAGGCCCGGCAGGGGGCGCTGATCGGCGTCCAGGTCAGGATCAATGCAGGCCGTGTACAGCGTCAGCTGCGGGAAACGTTCGCCAAGGGCCTTCAGGCCAGGACTGGCAGCCAGCACGGAAATCACGCGCAGACGCTCGCCGCTGACGCCCCGACGCTCCAGGGCCTCCAGCACGGTGATCAGCCGCCGCCCTGTGCCGATCAGTGGATCCACGACGACCACTCCGACCCGCTCACCGATCTGATCGGGCAGACCCTCAAGGGCAAGGGTTTCCGATTCGGGGATCGAACGCAAGAGGGCATGGGCGACCGTCGCCGCCGGCAGAACAGGCTGCACGCCCTGCCAGAGCCCGAGCCCCTGGCTCAGCACCGGGATCGCCAACAGACCCACCTCAGGGTCCACCACCGTTCCCTCGGTGAGCCCCTGGGGCGTCTCGACCGGCTGGCGTCGGTGAGGCAGCCAGTCCCGACAGGCCTCGTAGGTCAGCCACCGTCCCAGCTCCGCCATGGCTGAGGCAAACAAGGGAGAGGGCGTGCGGCGATCCCGGAGCACGGTGAGCCAGTGACCGATCAGGGGATGGGGCGGCACCACGACCCGCAGGGACATGCTCATGGAAAGGTTCTCGCGCCGACAGCGCGGCTGCCATAACTTGAGGCACCACCGTAGTTGTGCGGCCCTGTCCGCATCGGCGCGCATGTTCCGCCCCATGGGCTTCCTTCGCCAGACCATCCCGGCTGCACAGCGCCAGCGCGGGGGTGCGGTCCACGAGGCCCCGATCCACCAGGTCCTGCGCCGGCTGATCACGATCGCGCTGCTGGCCCTGGTGCTGTTCTCCCCCCCCGGGACAGCTGAGGCCATCACGGCACCCGAGTTGCGTGGTCAGCGCTCCCTGCAATCCATCAGCCAGGACATGTCCGGTCGGAATCTGCAGCAGCAGGAGTTCCTCAAGACCGATCTGCAGGGCGTGGATTTCCACAGCAGCGATCTGCGGGGAGCCGTGTTCAACTCCAGCAACCTGCAGCACAGCAATCTCCAGGGTGCCGATCTTGGCGATGTGGTGGCCTATGCCACCCGCTTTGATGGCGCAGATCTGCGGGATGCTCGGCTCACCAACGGCATGCTGATGCAGAGCCATTTCCGGGATGCGGAGATCACCGGCGCCGACTTCACCGATGCGGTGCTCGATCTGCCTGAACAACGGGCCCTCTGCAAGCGCGCCGATGGCGTCAACAGCACCACGGGCGTCAGTACCCGTGAGAGCCTGCGCTGTCCAGACTGAGGCAACAATTCCCTTCGGCTCCCTGCCGGATCCATCCCAGCCGCGTCGGCAGTCCCAACGTCCCCGGCGGGGACCATGCTGCGGCTGAGGAATCCCCTGATCACCTCGTCTCCCTTCCGCAATGACCAGCAGTCCGGCCTCCAGCCGCCTTCCAGTGACCGTGATCACAGGCTTTCTGGGGGCCGGCAAAACGACCCTGCTGCGGGAGCTGCTGCTCCAGTCCGGTCAGAGACTTGCGGTGCTGGTGAATGAATTCGGGGAGGTCGGCATCGACGGTGACCTGCTGCGCAGCTGCGGCTTCTGCCCTGAGGAGGAACTGGAGGGACGGCTGGTGGAACTGGCCAACGGTTGTCTGTGCTGCACGGTTCAGGACGATTTCCTGCCGACGATGACGACCCTGCTGGAACGCAGCGGCGATCTCGACGGCATCGTCGTCGAGACCAGTGGCCTGGCCCTGCCGCTGCCCCTGGTGGAAGCCTTCCAGTGGCCTGAGATCCGCTCACGCACCCGCGTCAATGGCGTCGTGACGGTGGTGGATGGGGAGGCCCTGGCTGCCGGCCATGTGGTGGCCGATCTGCAGGCCCTTGAGGCACAGCGTCAGGCGGATCCGAGCCTTGATCATCTCGATGACATCGAGGGTCTGTTCAACGACCAGCTCCAGGCGGCGGACCTGGTTCTGATCAGTCGCGCTGATCGGCTCGACCCCGACGCCCTCAACGCCGTGCGCGAGCGCCTGCAGCAGCAGCTGCGGCCCGGCACCGTGCTGCTGACGATGGAACGTGGCCAGATCGATCCGACCGTGGTGCTGGGGCTGGACCACAAGGTCGTCGAAGAGCATGAAGTCCGCCATGGTCACGGCCATGACGACCATGACCACGACCACGACCACGACCACCACCACCACCACGAGGTAACCGGCCCTGATCACGGGCACAGCCACCACGACCACCACCATGTGCCGATGCAGTCCGTGGCGATCCGACTCCAGGGGCACTACAACCGCTCCAGGCTGGAGGTTGCGCTGCAGGAACAGATTCGGGCGCAGGTACTGATCCGACTCAAGGGGCAACTGCAGCAGCCGGATCGGCCCCATCCCCTGCAGATCCAGGCCGTGGGGCCAAGGCTCGAATGCTGGTACGAGCGTCAGCAACAGGCGCAGGCCGGGGCAGGTGCCACTCAGGTTGCTGCTGGCCTGCAGCTGGTGGCGCTCGGGCTGCAGGTCAATGCCCGGGCCCTGGAGCAGGCACTGGCGACCGCCCTGGAGGACTGAGTCAATCGAGGGGGATCGCCCCCTCAGCGCAGAGGTCACCCCAGCAGAGCACCCCCTGGCCACGCCATTCGGGCGTGACACGCCTTGGGCCCTGAACGGTGTCGCTGAGGGTCACCTGACCATGACCGTCGTGGTGAAACTCAAAGCGACGGACCCCGATCACCAACCACCAGTGTTCGCCCAGGCGGTCGATCTCCATGGCACAGGGCTGCCAGGGAGCCCCGTTGATCCGGCAGCGCAGGGCGACGCTCCCCTCCGCCATCGACGGCTCAGGCCCCTGGACCCTGGTCTGAGCGCTGACGCGCAGGGAGGCCCCAGCCCCTGCCAGTGCCCTGCCGTCAGAATCAGATAACGGAGGTGACGCCGGCACCGCAGCCTGGGACGCCTGCGCGGCCGCCAATGAGAGCGCAAGCACGATCCAGGCCAGGGGGCCATGCCAGCGTCCGGCCCCAACAGAAGTCCTGAGGATCCGCTCTGAATCAGGACAGCCGCCATGCGCCATCGATGCGATCGATCCGGCCCGACCTCCTCAAGCTGATCCGTGTGGCCAGGGCAGGATCGACGGGCTGCCAAGATTTAACAAACGCGATTCCCCCCGGTGCCGCTCTATTCCGCCCGCGTCCTTGTGTCCCTGCGCCCATCGGTCCTCGATCCGGCTGGGGAGGCCACCCGTGCCGCCGCCTCCCGCCTTGGGGTGGACGGAATCCGCCGGCTGCGGGTCGGTAAGGCCGTGGAGGTGGAGCTGGAGGCCGCGGACCGCCAGAGCGCCGAGGACCAACTGAAACTGCTCAGTGATCGCCTGCTGGCCAACCCGGTGATTGAGAACTGGGCCCTCGAACTCCAGGATCCGACCTGAGCCATGACCCGTACGCTCGGCATCGTTGTCTTCCCCGGATCGAACTGCGACCGGGATGTTCAGTGGGCAGCCAGTGGTTGCCTGGGCCTGGAGAGTCGCTTTCTCTGGCATGAAGAACGGGATCTTGGCGGCGTGGATGCCGTGGTGATCCCCGGCGGATTCAGCTACGGCGACTACCTGCGCTGCGGCGCCATCGCCCGTTTCTCACCCGTGCTGGAGGCCGTGCAGGCATTCGCCGAAGCCGGAGGACCGGTGCTGGGCATCTGCAACGGCTTCCAGGTGCTCACGGAAATGGGGTTGCTGCCCGGCGCACTGACCCGTAATGCGAACCTGCACTTCCTCTGTGAGCCGGCTGCACTGACCGTCAGACCAGGCCCTTGCCAATGGCTGCGTGGCTACGACGAGGGTGAAACCATCACGCTGCCGATCGCCCATGGGGAGGGGCGTTATCAGCTGGATGCCGAGGCGCTTCAGGAGCTGGAACAGAACGGGCAACTGGTGCTGCGCTACGCCGCCAACCCGAATGGTTCGGTGGCTGATGTGGCCGGGGTGACCAACAGAAACGGCAATGTGCTCGGTCTGATGCCCCATCCGGAACGGGCCTGCGATCCAGGCACCGGCGGCATTGATGGCCGACGACTGCTGGCTTCCCTCCTCGGTTGAAACCAGAAAAAGGGGCCTATGGCCCCTTTTGCCAGCAGGGATTCCATGGGCTCCTTGCCGGAATTGCTGTGACCTGAAATCCGTCAGAAAAAAGAGAAAGGCGGCGGATTGTTCCGC
>CAIXOZ010000188.1 GCA_903921295.1 uncultured cyanobacterium
ATCACCCCGGCCCTGGAGGGGGACACAGCCCTCGATGGCGCTGCTGATCTGCCCCTGGCGGAGGAGCCGCGCTTTCCGGAAGCCCGCGGACGTTTTCTGAGCCAGCTCAAGGCCCACGGCCAGCGTCAGGCGCTGCGGGCGATGGCCCTGGCGATGGGCAGCGATAGCAACGACACCGCGTCCGATGAAGCCGGCGCCGCGAGCAGCGGGTGAACACCACCTCACCCCGCGGCCCCCAGACCGCCGCAGCGACGACGGAAGCCCCCTGGCTGCAGCCCGAGCGCCTGGTGCTCAGCCGCCGGTTGCTGGCCAGCCACCGGCAGGCCTTCGGCCGGCCGCTGCTCACAAGCTCCGAATCGCAGCTGTCCGACCGTCAGGCGGCCCAGGCCCTGTTTGCAGCGCCGGTGGTGGTGCTCGCCCACGATGGCGGCAGCGATCCGTGCCTGATCTACGCCAACCGAGCGGCCCTGGTGCTCTGGAGCCACCGCTGGCACAGCCTGATCGGCCAGCCCTCACGACTGACGGCAGAACCGGACCGACGCGCGGATCGCCAGCGCTTGCTGGAGCGGGCCCGGGCGGTCGGTGCCCTCGAGGGCTACACCGGGGTGCGCATCGATCGCCATGGGCGCCGGTTTCTGATCCAGCGGGCCCGGCTCTGGACCCTGACCGACAGCGAAGGCACCGCCTGCGGCCAGGCCGCCGCCTTCAGCGACTGGTACCGGATCGATTGACGTCAACCGTCCATCGCCTGCGATTGCAGGCATGGATTAACGGCGACCCAGGCGTTCGGAGCCCTGCCTACAGTCGGACTTCGTCTGTGATCGGAGCGATGAGCGCCGCCTCCGCCCCTTCCTCCACGACCACCGGCTCCTTCCAGCCTTCTGGCGCAGCCACCAGTCCACGGCTGACGCTGCAATGTGAGCCGATCGCCGCCGATACCACCACGATCCGTTCGCTCGACTGGGATCGCAGCCGCTTCGACATCGAATTCGGACTGCGCAACGGCACCACCTACAACAGTTTTCTGGTGCAGGGGGAACGCACCGCCCTGATCGACAGCAGCCATCTGAAGTTCGCGAGCACCTGGCTGCCGCTGCTGGAGGGCACGATCGATCCAACAACGATCGATCATCTGATCGTCAGTCACACCGAACCGGATCATTCGGGGCTGATCGGTCATCTGATCGATCGCAACCCTGAGATCGAGATCGTGGCCTCGAAGGTGGCGATCCAGTTCCTGGAGAATCAGGTGCACCGGCCCTTCAGGAGCCGGGCCGTGAAAAGTGGCGACACCCTCGATCTGGGTACGAATCCTGAAAGCGGTGTGGCCCACCGGTTCGACTTCCTCAGCGCCCCGAATCTGCACTGGCCGGACACGATCTTCTCCTACGACCACGGCACCGGCATCCTCTACACCTGCGATGCCTTCGGTCTGCACTACTGCTCCGAGGATCTCTTCGATGGGGACCCCGGGGCGATCGCCCCGGATTTCCGCTTTTACTACGACTGCCTGATGGGTCCGAATGCCCGCAGTGTCCTGCAGGCGATGAAGCGGATGGAGGCCCTGCCGCCGATCACCACGATCGCCGTCGGCCATGGACCGCTGCTGCGCCACCACCTCGGCCTCTGGCTCTGCGACTACCGCGAATGGAGCGAGAACCGCAGCAAGGGTGAGGCCTATGTGGCGGTCTGTTATGTCAGTCAGTACGGCTTCTGCGATCGCCTCAGCCAGGCGATCGCCCGCGGCATCGGCAAGGCGGAGGTGGGGGTGCAACTGGTGGATCTGCGTGCCACCGATGCCCAGGAGCTGAGTGCCCTGGTGGGTGAAGCCAGCGCCGTGGTGGTGCCCACCTGGCCGGCCAACCCGGATCCTGAGCTGCAGTCCTCGATCGGCACCCTGCTGGCGGCCCTGCAACCGAAGCAATGGGTGGGCACCTACGACGCCTTCGGCGGTAACGATGAACCGATCGACACCGTGGCCAGCCAGCTGCGCAGCCTCGGCCAGAACGAAGCCTTCGAGCCGCTGCGCATCCGCCAGGTGCCCGATGGCAATGATTACCAGCGCTGCGAGGAGGCGGGCACCGACCTCGGCCAACTGCTTGGACGGGCCAGGACGATCGCGGCGATGAAATCCCTCGATGGAGACCTCGACAAGGCCCTGGGCCGACTTTCTGGTGGCCTGTATGTGGTGACCGCCCGCCAGGAGGAACGGGCGTCGGCGATGGTGGCCAGCTGGGTGAGCCAGGCCAGCTTCGAGCCCCCCGGGATCACGGTGGCCGTGGCCAAGGACCGGGCGATCGAAGCCCTGCTGCAGGTGGGGGATCGCTTCGTGCTCAACATCCTGCGCGAGGACAACCACCAGCCCCTGCTGCGCCATTTCCTCAAGCGGTTCCCACCCGGCGCCGATCGCTTCGCCGGCGTCTCGGTGCTGGATGGCGTGGCCAGCGGCGGGCCGGTGCTCGGCGATGCCCTCGCCTTCCTGGGCTGCCGGGTGGCCCAGCGCCTGGAGGGCCCCGACCACTGGATCATCTACGCCGAAGTGGAGCAGGGCAACGTGTCGGATACGGAAGCCAGCACCGCCGTGCACCACCGCAAAGTGGGGAACCACTACTGATGGTCAGCACCACCCCAGCCGCAGCGGCCGGCAACGCTGAACGCGCCGTGATCCGGATCCCTCTGGAGCCGGGTCTGATCTGCCTGCGGGGGCTGAGCCCGCGGCGGCTTCGCTTTGAGGTCGAATACGGGCTGGAGCGTGGCACCAGCGCCAACAGCTTTCTGTTTGAAGCGGGCAGCGGCGCAGGCGGTCAGAGCATGCCTCCGGTGCTGGTGCAGCCTCCGGGCGACTCCTTCGCCGAACCGTTTCTGGAGCAGCTGAGGGCACTGGTGCCGGCCGAGGCAGCCCTGAAGGTGATCGTGGGCCACGTGAACCCGAATCGGGTGGCGCTGCTGCGACGCCTGGCCGAGGGTTGGCCGGCCCTGATGCTGGTGGCCTCCAACGCCGGTGCCCGGCTCCTGCAGGATCTCTGGAACCAACGGCGCCCGAGCGGTCCGAACGGGGAAGCCGATGGGCAGGCCGAAGCGCTGCCGCCGCTGCCACCGCTTGATGTGGTGAAACAGGAGGGCTGCCGGTCCCTGGCGCATGGCTTCAGGCTCTGCCTCTACCCAAGCCCGACGCCGCGCTGGCCCGGGGGCCTGATCGCCTTTGAGGAGAGCACAGGCCTGCTGATGAGCGGCAAGTTCTTCGCGGCGCACCGATGCGATCCAGACTGGGCCGAAAGCAACCGCAGCAGCACCGAAGAGGACCGGCGCTATTTCTACGACTGCCTGATGGCACCGATGGCGGGCCAGGTGGAGGCGGTACTGAACCGCCTCGATGCCCTGCCGATCCGCTGCATCGCCCCGGGGCATGGGCCGGCGATCAGCGAAAGCTGGCGCAGCCTGCTCAACGACTACCGGCGCTGGGGTGAAGCGCAGGGTCGCTCCAGGCTGTCGGTGGCGCTTCTGTTCGCCAGCGCCTATGGCAACACCGCCGCAATCGCCGATGCCCTGGCCCAGGGGGTGGCGCGCACGGGCGTGCGGGTGGAGAGCATCAACTGTGAGTTCACACCGCCCGACAAACTGCTGGAGGCGATCCGGCGTTGCGATGCGGTGCTGATCGGCTCACCGACCCTGGGGGGCCATGCCCCGACCCCGATCGTTTCAGCGCTGGGCACCCTGCTGGCCGAGGGCGACCGCAGCCGGCCGGTGGGGGTGTTCGGCAGCTTCGGCTGGAGCGGTGAAGCGCTGGATCTGCTCGAAAGCAAGCTGCGGGATGGCGGCTTCCAGTTCGCCTTTGCCCCGATCAAGGTGAAATTCAGCCCCGATGCCGCCACCCTCAAGACCTGTGAAGAAACAGGCACAGCCCTGGGTCGCAGCCTGCTGGCCGAACAGCGTCGCCAGCAGCGACGCACAGGTGGCGGTGGCGGCCTGAGTGAGAGCCGCAGCAACCCGGCCGTGCAGGCCCTCGGACGGGTGGTGGGCTCCCTGTGCGTGCTGACGACTGTCAAGGGACGTGGTGAGGCCACGCTCAGCGGCGCGATGGTGGCCAGCTGGGTGAGCCAGGCCAGCTTCAACCCGCCGGGCCTGACCGTGGCCGTGGCCAAGGATCGAGCGGTGGAAGCCCTGCTGCATGTGGGCGATGGCTTCGCCCTGAACGTGCTGGCGGCCGGGCGTGAGAGCGGACCGATGAAGCAGTTCCTGCAGCCCTTTGCTCCCGGTGCCGATCGGTTCGCAGGCCTGGAGCTGGAGCAGAGTCCCGGTGGTCAACCGGTGCTGCCGGAGGCCCTGGCCTGGCTCGAGTGCCGGGTGCAGCAGCGGATGGAATGCGGCGACCACTGGCTGCTCTACGCCGAAGCCAGGGCCGGGGCCCTGCTCGATGCCGGTGGCACCACCGCCGTGCATCAACGACGCAGCGGAGCCAACTACTGACGCTGGCCCCCGTGGGTTCAAGAGCCCGGAAACACACCCCTCGAAGCTGCGCGCAGGCCGCAGTGCAGCGACGGGACCCGCGGCGGAGCTGGAGAGCCTGGGGAAGCCCGAACGGACCATCAGCGCTCTGACCAGACAGCAAGCCCCCAAATTCTGTGGACAGGGGATGGGATCAGCCTTGATGGTCGTCGCGGTGGCAGCGGCGGCCCGGGCTCCGGGAGGGAAGCGAACGGGCTACTGCGCCTGACTCAACGGTGGCAGCGGTGCGGGCAGCTGGGTGAACGGGAGGGACGCCGGGGCCGCGGTCGATGTTGAAGACGGCGTCGGAGGATCGGACGATGGCCGGGCAGCGTTCTGCTCGCGCGATGGAGAAACGCAGAGACCTACACCCTGCATCAGGCACACCTTGCCGTCGGCCGCTGCCTTGGAGATCCGGCGCTTATCGTCGGCGTCGGGATCGAGACTTCGGGCGCGCAGGGTGCCGCCGCCCGCCGCGACACCGCCGGAACCAGACGGAGGTGCTCCATCCGCAGGTACAGAGGCCGCCATCTGATTCACGTTCAACTGATTGTTGAGCAGATTGGGCGGATCCTGCGCAGGAGGAGTGGGCACAACAGGCTCCGGGTTGTAGCGGGGCGTGAGCGTAAAGGCTCCGACCACCCTCGGAGTGGTGTATTCACGGGTGCCATTGACCGTGCCGACGTTGCCCTCAATGGTTACATTTCTGAGAAGGTTAATCGTACCGACAAAGGTGTGATAACCATAGGCAACACCGGGCGTACCGAAACCGGGGCTGATGATGTCAGCATCCCAATTGAGGTTGCCACCAATCATGCGCACGTTCATCGCCTGAGTGGTGGCGTTGATGTTGATGTTGCCACCGGTGAGATCAAGGTTGTTGGGCTTTGTGGTACCACCGACTGGGCCATTGAAGGTGATGGCTCCGGTGCCAGCATTGACCGTGAAGTTATGACTGGTTCCCAACTTGGAGTCGAGCGGCCCTGCAAAGGTCACCGGTGCATTGGTTGCATTGATCGTGACAGGACCGTTGAGGATGACACCCAGCAGCTCATTGATCTGAGCACCGGCAGCACCGCTGAGGGCAATCACCATCGGACCGGCATTGTTGCCGAGCGTGGCAGTGCCGGGAGCATCGGTGAACAGGCTGGCTGCGGTGATCGAGGCGTTCAGGGCGGTGAGTCCATCGGTGAACACCTTGATGTCACGGAGAGCCTGGATGCCGCCGACGGAAGCATTGAGCGTCACATCCTGATTGGGCCCCGCATTGATGATCAGATCATTGGTCTCACCGGTCTGGGAGTTGATGGCACCGCCGGTGCTGCTCAGAATTACAGGACCCAGGGTGCTGTTGATCGTGATGTGGTCATTGAGGTCGATCGTGAGCTCCCGGATCCGAACGCCGTTGGCACCATTGACATTGATGTTGCCGTTCAGTGACGCCGTACCCGGCTGATCGGTGCTGATGCTCTTCGCCGTCACCGCCGCATTGAACAGCGTGGCGCCAC
>CAIXOZ010000189.1 GCA_903921295.1 uncultured cyanobacterium
CGGTCGCAGGTCGCGGATGCCCTCGCCGGCTCCGACAAACCGGATCGGCAGACCGGCCTCGGAGGCCACCGCCAGGGCAACCCCTCCGCGGGCGCTTCCATCGAGCTTGGTGAGAACCACGCCGGTGAGACCCGCCGCCTTGGCGAAGGCCATCGCCTGACGCAGGCCGTTCTGACCCTGGCTGGCATCGAGCACCAGCAACGACTCCACTTGAGCGTCCGGCGCCAGCTTGTCGACGATGCGGCGCACCTTGCTCAGCTCCTCCATCAGGTTGTGCTTGGTCTGAAGGCGGCCGGCCGTGTCCACGAGGACCAGCTCGGTGCCCTTGGCCTGGGCGGCACCGATGGCATCAAAGACCACCGCGGCCGGATCGGCATTGCTGCTGGGGTTGGCCACCACCGGCACGCCGCTGCGCTCCCCCCAGACCTGCACCTGCTGCACGGCGGCTGCCCGGAAGGTGTCGGCCGCAGCGATCAGACAGCTGTATCCGCTGCGCACGGCCAGATTGGCCAGCTTGCCCAGGGTGGTGGTCTTGCCGACGCCATTCACGCCCACCATCAGCCAGACGTTGAGGCGATCGCGGCTTGGCGCCAGCACCGTGGCCCCGCTGGCGCTGATCGGAGCATCGAGCAGCGCCCGCAGTTGCTCCTTGAGAAAGCGCAGGCCTTCGTCGGGATCGACAACCTCTTTGTTCAGGCGCTGTCGCAGGGCCTCGAGCACCCGATCGGTGGCCTGAACGCCGACATCCGCACGGAGCAGCAGACTTTCGAGCTCATCGAGCACCTCAGGCGTGAGTGGATCGTCTCCGAGGGTGTCCAGCAGCTGGCTGACCAACCCCTGCCGCGTCTTCTCAAGACCGCGCCGCAACCGACCGAGCCAGTCGATCTCCTCAAGCGACACCTGATCAAGCCGACGCCCCTGGGCAGCCAGCACCTCCGCCGACCAGGTGAAGGAGTCGTCAAAGTCCCCCAGCTGAGGTTCGGACTCCTGCTCAGGGGCAACGGCAGCAGCCGGCGTTGCTGCGGCGATGGCCTCGGCCGGTGGGGCACTGACCATGGCGCCGTCGAACAGCTCCTGCTGGCGCTGACGGCGCTCAGCCGCTGCCTGCTCCAGCAACGAGAGCGTTGGTGCCGCCGCCACCGGGGGTTCTGGTGCGTCGGCTGCCGCCTGACTGGCCGGTGCGGGTCTCTCCTCCCCGGCAGACCCAGGAGCTGCAGGGCCTGGCGGAGCTGGAGGCTCTTCAACCGCAGACGCCGCTGGAGGCGGAGCTGCCGCTGCCGGAGCAGGCGCCGCTGGAGCGTTCTCCTGACCCGGCTGGGCAGCTTGCCGGGCGGCCTCCTGCTGAGCCTTGAGACGGGCATAGGCCTCGCGTGCCCAGGCCAGGGCATCCTCATCCACCCCCGGAGGGCTGGAGGCAACCGTGGCCGTGCTTCCGGACTGGCCGAGGCCGGCCGGCGGCGGCGTGTCCTGGGGAGGCGTGGGCTCAGGAGCTGCCTCGGGCTGAGACTCGGCACCCGCAGGGCCTGCCCCTTCTCGTTTGAACCAGTCGTAAACCATCGGGAACAGCGGGCAGCGAAATCAGCGGGAGGCGGCGGTCAGACGCCGGAGCACACCGTTGATCATGCGACGACCCTGCTCGTCGCTGTAGCGGTTGGCAAGTTCCACCGCTTCGTTACAGGTGACAGCCGGAGGCGTTCCAAACACGGAGAGATCCACAGAAGCCAGACGCAGGATGTCGCGATCGATGCGCGGCAATCGTGTCAACCGCCAGCCCTCCATCACGCCATCGAGCTGTGCGTCGATGGCGTCGCGATCACGCACCACCGCCTGGGCCCGCTCGATCGCACCACGACGCACCCCATCCTGGTCGGAGAGCATCAAAAGACGCGGCAGCTCCAGGCTGGCCGAGAGCCGATTCAGGGCCTGCTCGGCATGGGAGAGACCGTCCTGCAGGTGGGCGCGCACCCGCGGCAGACGCTCGGCTTCGCCCGCATCCTGCAGTTCGCTGTCGAGGAGTTGCTGCTGGGCCTGCTGCAGATCTTCCGCTGAGCGATCGAGTGAGTCGCGCACGTGCTGACTGAGGCTCGCCAGGGCCTGCTGGAGCAGGGTCTCCATCGGCGGATTCTCCGCCAGGACCGCTCCCCGATCCGGGAGCTGACCAAGCATCAGAAGGGCCAGTTCTCGGGCGAGGGTGCGGCTCTGCATGGGGGGTCTTGGCGGAAGAGGCTCAGGGCTTGTCGGGCGTGAACACCGGGGCCCGCAACTGGGCGATCAGGCTTGAGAAGCTGCGATTGGCCGGACTTTCACGCTCATCGGGGTTGACGATGCCGGCGGAAATGATCGTGCGGAAGGCATCCTCCACCGACAGATCGATGTCGCGCACAGCCCGCTCTGGGACCACGGCATACCAGCCGGTGGTGGGATTGGGCGCGGTGGGAATGAACACACTCAGCATCGGCTCGGAGCAGGGGGCCTGAACGGCCGCCCCGATCACACCGGTGACGAAACCGAGGGCGAACAGCCCCTCCCGCGGATACTCGACCAGCACCACACGCCGGAAGCGGTTGGAGTTGTCGCGGAGGAAGGTCTCCAGCAGCTGCTTGAGGGTCTTGTAGACGGATCCAGCCAGGGGAATCCGCTGCAGGGTGCCCTCACCGAACTCGAGCAGCCAGCGACCGACGATGTTGCGGGCCATCAGGCCGATCAACAGGATCCCGAGCAGCGGCACCAGCAGACCGACCCCGAGGTTGATCAGCTCCTGCAGGAGCGGATTCAGGGTGTTGAACGGATTGAACTGCTTCGGGATCGAGGTGAGGAAGGCCAGCACGAACTTGCTGACCGTCGTGGCGAGCCAGATCGTCGTGGCCAGCGGGATCACCACCAGCAACCCGGCGATCAGATCGTTCTTGAAATCCTGCTGGAGGCGATCGCCTAGGGGCTGATCCGTTCTGGGGCTGGATTGAACCAAGGAGGAACCCGGATGGCCGGCCGTTTGAGTCCGTAGGGCAACTTAGCCAGCCATCCGCGCCAAGCGGTTCAGAGGAAGGCCACCAGGGCCACGAGCACAAAGGCGATCGCCAGCACCACCAGACGGGGGGTGCCATTGATCCGGCTCTGGTTGAGGGTCAGATTGCGACCGAAACGGGCCTGATCCAGTTGCTGCTGCGCCTGCTTCAGCTGAGGGCGGATCTGGTTCTCAATGAAATTGGTGGCCGCCGCCTTCTTCTGGGCTGCCGTGGCACCGGCCGGAACCTGACCGCTCTGTTCGGCCTCAGCCAGAATCTGATCGATGATCTTGGGATCCTCCAGCTTCTTCTTCTGGTCCTCCAGCTGGCTGACCTGTTGATCGATCTGCGGCTGCGACTGCTGAATCTGATCCTCCACCGCTTTCTGGGAGACGACCGAGAACGGCACCATGGCCAGCATGCCGAGGGCCATCACCGCCCCGACGATGCCGATCACCAGACGGTGGGCCGTGAGGGCGGCGGTTCGGGGTTGATCCAGGCGGCCAGCGATCAGCATCAGGACCAGACCGACGAGCACCATCGGCGACTCGGCACTGAGCCGCTGAAGCAGAACCTCGCGGAAGGCATCGACATTCGGCGCCCAGGACAGCAGGAAGACGAGGAATTGGATCGCGAACAGAACCACCAGGGTCAGGCCGAGCCAGCGCAGCAGCGCACCGAAACGGGCAGAGGAATCTGAGCTCACAGAAGAATGGTTGGGTGGAGCAACTTTACGGGCCCTGCAACCAGGCGCCAGCCGCTGCTGAACGCAGCCGGCCGGCGGATCTGAGCGCCGATCAACGGCTGGCGCTCAAGGGCGCCCTGCGCCGGGAAGCGCAGCGTCTCGGCTTCGATCCGGTGGGGGTGGCGGCCGTGCCGGGCAGCCAGCGCCTGGCCCTGCGCACAGCCGCCCTGGAGCGCTGGCTCACCGCCGGTCATCAGGCCTCGATGGGCTGGATGGCCGACCCGAGGCGCCGGCAGATCGAGACGCTGCTGCCCGGCGTGCGCAGCCTGGTGGCGGTCGGGCTGAACTATTTCGTGGAGGCGAAACCGAACGCCGGTGCCCTGCGGGTGGCCCGCTACGGCTGGGGCCGCGACTACCACCGCCTGATCGATGGCCGCCTGCGTCGGCTGGGCCGTTGGCTGGAAGGGCAGGTACCAGGGGTGGGCTGGCGCGCCTGTGTCGACAGCGCTCCCCTGCTCGACAAGGCCTGGGCGGAGGAGGCGGGACTGGGCTGGATCGGCAAGAACGGCAACCTGATCCATCGCCGCCGCGGATCCTGGCTGCTGCTCGGTCACCTGCTGACCACCCTCGATCTGCCGGCCGATCAACCGGCCGTTGCGCGCTGCGGCAGCTGCAGCCGTTGCCTGAGCGCCTGCCCGACCCAGGCGATCGTCGAACCGTTCGTGGTCGATGCCCGGCGCTGCCTCGCCTTTCACACGATCGAGAACCGCGACAGCGAACTGCCGGGCGTCATCACCGCAGGGATCGGAACCTGGATCGCCGGCTGCGACATCTGTCAGGAGGTCTGCCCATGGAACGAGCAGCCGCTGGAGGCGAGCACCGATCCCGATCTGCAACCGAGGCCATGGATGCTCTCCCTGACCCTGGAACAGGCCAGAAGCTGGAGTGATGCCGTCTGGGATGAACGTTTGCGCGCCTCAGCGATGCGACGGATCAAACCGTGGATGTGGCGACGCAATGCCGAAGCGATCGCCGATCACCAACGCCTGACCTCCACCGATGCGATCACCGATGCCCAGGCCGAAATGAAGCCGATGCCGGCGTCGGCACCAGGCTATGGGGAAGGGGGCTGCCTAGGCTGATGGTCTCCTGAACGGCATCGATGGCTGGGCGCTGGTTTCGAGCTCTTGCAGCTGCACCCCTGGCCCTCGGTCTGACCATCGCCAGCACCAGCGGCGCCAGCGCCATCGTGC
>CAIXOZ010000190.1 GCA_903921295.1 uncultured cyanobacterium
CTTCTATTTCATGGAGATGAACACCCGCATCCAGGTGGAGCATCCCGTCACTGAAGTGGTCACCGGTGTCGATCTGATCGCCGAACAGATCCGCATCGCCGGTGGTGAACCGATTTCGGTCCAGCAAGCTGAGATCCAGCTCCGCGGCCATGCGATCGAGTGCCGGATCAATGCCGAGGATCCGACCCAGAACTTCCGACCCGCTCCCGGCAAGATCACCGGCTGGCTGCCGCCAGGCGGCCCTGGGGTGCGCGTCGACAGCCACGTTTACACCGGCTACGAGATTCCGCCCTTCTACGACTCCCTGATCGGCAAGCTGATCGTCTGGGGCGTGGACCGCGAACACGCCCTCAAGCGGATGCGCCGGGCCCTGTCGGAGTGCGCGATCACGGGCATCCCGACCACGATCGACTTTCACCTCGCCCTGCTCGATCGACCGGAATTCCAGAGCGGCGACGTCCACACCAAATTCGTCGAGCAGGACATGCTGCCCCCCGCCTGAAGCGGGAGAGACGGCAGCCCAAGAGACGCAGGCGGTCGACCAGGCCCATGACGGCTGGCCACGTCTGCGGAGATCAGCGGGAAGCACCCTGACCTGCAGCCCCTCAGCCCCTCAGCCTGCGGAGGATCCAAGCGAGGAGGCGACAGATGCGGCCGCACCGGCGGCGGCGTTCATCGCCAGCTGGGTGATCAGGCCCTGCTGACCGACGAGCAGCTCTCGGACCAGGCTGATCAGACCGACCCAGACCACCGGCGTCACATCGACGCCACCGATCGGCTGGATCAGGCGTCGGGTGAGACCGAGCAGGGTCTCGGTGGGCAGGCCCACCAGACGCCAGGCCCCAACGCTCAGATCCACCTTCGGATACCAGGTGAGCACGATCCGGAACAGAAACAGCAGGGTCCAGAGCGACAGCAACAGGCCGAGCACCAGCTGCAGGGGTGACCAGAGGGCGGAGGCCGTCACAAAGCTCTAAGCAGCGGGACCCCGATCGTAGGAACCCGGCCTTCCCTCCCTAAGATCAACGTCGGAACGCGACGATCCATGACCCCTTCCCGCGCCAATTTTCTGAGCAGCCTCGTCTGGGGCGCGGTGATCGTTGTCGTGCCGATCACGATCGCCCTGGTGCTGATCTCCCAGAACGACCGCCTCGATCGCCGCCTCTGATCGACCGGCGCCTCCAAAGGCTCGAACCCCTGGCCGGCATTGCCTACAGTGACGAAGGGTTGTCCCCGGAGTGTCCGCCTGCCAGCACCGTTCGGGCCACCGCCTGATCCGGCGCCCAGCCTGTTCTCACCCTCCGGTGCCATGGCGATCACGCCATGACCCTGGTCCCTGCCTGAGGTGTCTCCGCCGTGGTCAATGCCAGCCTGAACTGGGCCAGCATCGTTGGAATCGTGCTGGCCGTGGGCGGAGCACTCCTCTATTTCATGAGGAACTTCAAGCCGGCCCTGGCGCGGGATTACGACGTCTTCTTCGCCGCCGTCGGCCTTCTGTGCGGCGGCATTCTGATCTTCCAGGGCTGGCGCCTGGATCCGATCCTGCAGTTCGGTCAGTTCCTGCTGGCGGGAACCACCGTGTTCTTCGCCTACGAGAGTGTGCGCCTGCGCTCGGTGACCACCGAACAGGCTCGCCGCTCCTCCTACTTCGATGACGAGGAACCGCCGAGTCGGCCGCGCATGGGCGGCGGCCGCGACTACGGCGATGACTACGACCGCTTCGACGAACCCCAGCCGATCAGTCGGCGGATCCCTGCCCGCAATGACGACGATGCCCGCGGCGATTTCTATCGCCAGAGGCGCCAACCGGCCCGCGCTGCGATCCCCGAACGGGCCGCCAGCCGAGGTGGTGGCGGTGATGACGACCGCTGGGATCGCGACGGCGAGGGCAACGCCGGCGCTTATGGCCGCGAGCGCGATCAAGCCGGCAGTGGCACCAGAGGCCCGTC
Organism: uncultured cyanobacterium; assembly: GCA_903921295.1. GTDB lineage: Bacteria > Cyanobacteriota > Cyanobacteriia > PCC-6307 > Cyanobiaceae > CAIXOZ01. Next base: position 1,950 of record CAIXOZ010000190.1, read on the forward strand.
GCGATTCCGCGCCGGGAGCAGCCAGGGCGAGCCCGAGACCTTCGGAGCCCGACGCCGGGAGCGTGATTCGGCCCTGGACAGCCGTCGTGGCAGTCGACCCACCCCCAGCCCTGAGGCAATGCCCCGCTCCAGTCGCCGGGGTGGTGCAATGCCGCCGGTAAGCGAGGCCTCCACCCGAATCCAGGAGTCTGGTGAGCGTCGCCCAGGGATTCCAGAAGGCCGGCCGATGCGACCCGGCAGCATGCCCAGGGATCGCTCCGAGGTCAGTGATGCCGATTTCAGTCCCCTGGAATCGTCCACGCCCCGTCCCGATCGCGGCGCCCCTGGGCTGGACGGCCCAGCGCCACGATCGGCCCCTGCCCCCCGGGACAACAGCTCCCGTTTTGACGACTGATTCTGCCCCTGCGCGCCGCTACAGGATCGGGGATTTCCTGATGGCCTCCGTGCTGTTCAGCCTGGCGGCCTGCACACCCGTCAGGCAGGCCGCACCATCGCTGGGTCTCGGAACGGAAACGCGCCTCGAGCCGGCCCTGAGCGGTGACGGTCGCCTGCTGGCCAGCCTGCTCGTGAGGGACGGCCGCACCACCGTCGTTCTGCAGGAGCGCCAGACCGGTCGCCTCTTGGCCCTCGCCCACCTGCAGCGGAACCAGCCCCATCATTCCCCCTCCCTGAGCTGGAACGGCCGCTACCTGGCCCTGATCAGCCAGCAAGGCGAGAGGCGTCTGGCGGTGATCGAGGATCGGGCCACAGGCCAGCTGCACCCGCTGCCGCTGCCACCCGGTCAGGAGGTGCAGCGGCTCAGCCTCGCTCCCGATGCCAGCCGGCTGGCGATGGAAGTGAGCAGAGGCGGTCTGAGCCGGGTGCTGATCTTCGACCTGCGTCCACGCCTGGAGCCGGACCTGCCGCCCGGGCAGAGCGTCTCGGGCGGAGGGCTGCCGTGAGCCGGTTCTGCCGCCCGGACTGGCGCAGCCGCAGCGCGGCCCTGATGCTGCTGCCAGTCTGCGCACTCCTGGGCGGCTGCATGGCGGATCAGCCCCGGCCACTGGATGGGATCAACCGTCAACTGGAGGCCTCAGGCAGCGGCAACAGGGCCCCTTCCCTGAGCGGCCGCTGGCTGGCTCTGATCACCAGCCGCGGCAACCGGGAGGTGATCGATCTGGTCGATCTCGAGAGCGGCCGGCCGGTGCCCATGGCCGGACTGAACCGACCGGATGCAGAGCCATTGGCGGTGAGCGTGGATGGCAGCGGTCGCCGCCTGGCCCTGATCCGCCAGCGCGACGGACGTACGGAACTGGTGCTGCACCGTCTCGACGTCGGGGCCAGTGAACCGATCGCGATCACACCGGCGGGTGTGCCCGAACAGGTGGCCCTGAGCGCCGACGGCCGGATCCTGGCTGTGCAGGTGAGCCGAGAGGGTCACAGCCAGATCGATCTGATCACCTTGCCCTGATCAACCTGCCCTGCTGGCCCTGGTCTGATGGCTGTGGCCGGATGGCCATGGCCCTGCTGCGCCTCGAGGCACCGTTGCCGCCTCTGGGGCGGAGCGGCCGGGATGGGGGCCTCTGACAATCGGCTCGATCGGCTGACGGATGACCGGGTCAATCCGGAGCTGGGCCGGCGCCAGGAGGCCGGGACCTCAGGGCACCAGGCCGGCCCAGTGGAGAAAGGTCTGGCCGGAGAGGGCCTCGATCAGAACCACAGCCACCAGGCCGACCATCGCGAAGCGCCCGTTGATCCGCTCGGCGTAGGCACTCCAGCCGAAGGCCGGTACGTCGCTGGTGGTGGCGCTGGGGCGCAGGTCAGCAGGGTTGGCGGTGGCACTGGGCGTGGCGCTGGTCTCGGCAGGGGATGGGGTCTCCGGCATGGCGCTGGGGGTGAGGGAATCGGTGTCTGCCATCAAATCAGCCATTGCGGCCAAAGTCATAACCGGCGGCGGGTTGCAGGCGCCAGCCTCCCTGGCCGCTGAGCTCCAGCACCGTGTCGTGGAAAGCGGCAAGGGTGGGGCGATGCCCAACGCTCACAAACGCCATCTCCCGATCGGTCAGCAGGCTGTAGAGGTGGCGTTCGGTAGCCACATCGAGAGCACTGGTGGCCTCATCGAGCACCACGAACCGTGGAGCGTTGAGCAACAGCCGGGCAAAGGCCAGACGCTGCTGTTCTCCAAGCGAGAGGATCCGCGGCCAGTCCTGCTTGATCTCAAGGTTGGGGTAACGCTGCACCAGCTCCGGCAGCCGCACCTGCTCAAGCACACTGCGCAGCTGCTCATCGCTGAAGCGCGACGGATCGAGGGGGTAGCAGAGCTGCTCCCGCAGGCTGCCCAGAATCATGTAGGGCTTCTGGGGAATGAACAGCAGATCAGCCTCGGGCGGACGCACGACGCTGCCGCTGGCAGGCGGCCAGAGCCCGCTCACGAGGCGCAGGAAGGAGGTCTTGCCGCAGCCGCTCGGACCGACCACCAGCACCCGCTGCCGCTGGGTCACCTCCAGGCTGAGATCATGGATCAGCAGCCGATCACTCTGGGGCGGCCGCAGATCTACGTGCTGAACAAGGATGGATCCAGGCTGGGATGGGGACGCCACCGCCGCAAGGGCAGGGGGCTCGTTCGCAGGCCATGGCCCCGGCTCTGACTGATCGGCCTGACGATGCACCTCGTCGATCGCCCCCTGGAAGGATTCCAGACGGCTGATCGAGGCACTGAAGGCTGTGAGCTGCTCGATGTTCTCGACGATGAAGCTCAGGGAGCCGAACACCTGGGCAAAGGCGATCCCGGCCTGGCTGAAGACACCGAAATCCACCTCCTTGGCGAAGTAGATCGGCGCGATCACCAACCAGGGAAGGAAGCGGGAGAAGTAGTCGTAGGAACGGCGCACCACGTAGATGGCAGCGCTCCAGCGGATCAGGCGATCAAAGTTGATGATCGCCTGATCAAGGCGCCGACCCACCTCCCGCGATTCCTGTTGTTCGCCCCGATAGAAAGCGATCGATTCGGCATTATCCCGAACGTGCACCATGCCATAGCGGAAGTCGGCCTCAAGACGCAACTGCGCGTTGTTGAGTTGCACCAGGCGACGGCTGATGAACACAATCAGACCGGTGCCGCCCACGGCATAAACCAACAGGATCGAAGCCAGTGACGCGCTGATGCTCCAGAGGATGACGATGAAACTGAAGAAGGTGAGCAGGGCTTCGATGATGCCCACGGTCACCTGCAGACTGGTGCTGGTGAAGCTGGCAGTGTCCTGGGTGATGCGCTGGTCGGGGTTATCAATTTCGCCGCCGGTTTCGTCGTCAGGGTTGATCAGGTAATAAGCACGATTATCCATGTAGCGATCGAGCAAGCGCTGGCTCAGCCAGCGTCGCCAGAGCAGCCCAAGTTTCGGCACCAGATACGACTGAATGCCCCGGAAGGGCAGGGCCAGCACCAGGCAGAAGGCATAGACGGCAACGATGTTCCAGAAGCCGGCCTTGTCGTAGGCCACGAGCGTGTTGTCCACACTGCGGGCGATGAAACTGATGCCGATGTTGATTGCATTCATCACGAGCACCAGCAGGGCGATCACCCCCAGCAGGCTCCAGGGCACCCAGCGCCCCCGCTTGAGCCGGGTGCGGAAAATGAGGAACGCGGCGACACCGAGGAGGAAGGCCCCGAATCCCACCACACCCGCCGAGAAGCGATGCACCCCCCCCAGAGCACCGAAAGCGCCCTGGGGATCCCAGCCTCGAGGGCGGTTCTGACGGGCAGGGGCAAGCCGGCCTGCAGGGCTGGATTCCAGCCACCGACCCATCCATGCAGAGCCACCGCCAGCGCTCCCAGGATCGAGAGCACCACCGCGAGCCCCGAGAGGAGCGCCAGAGCGAAAGGCACCAGCGCCAGGGTGCGTTGCAGCTGTCGCCGGTTGCCGGGACGCGGCGGCGCCTCGTCTTCAAACAGACCCAGGGAACCGGCGATCACGGCAAGGACCACGCAGGCCATCACCAGCAGCACGCCGATCGACAGGGAAGGCTGCAACCAGAGCCCGCTCACCTGCTGGGCCACGCCGGGCAGAAAGCGCTGCTGGAACTGGGGTGCCCCGGCCGCGGTGGCGGCGACAGCGCCGCTGATCAGGAACAGGGTCAGGCCGGTGACCACCCCAAGCAGGGCGAGCAGCAGCAGGAGGAACTGCCAGGCGTTGGTGTCCTCCAGCGGCAGAAAATAAGGCTGGGCCAGGCGCTGCAGCTTGCCGAGCTGGGCACAGAAGGCCTTGAGGGGACGCATCGTCGGAACCGGATGTCGTTATTCTCCCCCGCCCGATCCGTCAGGCGTGGATCCGCTCATCCCGGCGGCCAGTCGAGCGGCCGGCCACCGATCACATGCACATGCAGATGGAAGACGGCCTGGCCGGCCTCAGCCCCGGTGTTAAGCACGGTGCGCCAGGCCTGCAATCCCTCCTGCCGGGCCACCCTGGCCGCGACCAGGAGCAGATGGCCGAGCAGGGCCTGATGCTCCTCGCCCGCCTCGGCGAGGCTCACCAGGGGCTCCCGCGGGATCACCAGGAGATGCACCGGAGCCTGGGGCTGGATATCGCGGAAGGCCAGGCAGAGATCGTCGGCGTACACCTGATCGCAGGGGATCTCCCCGCGGAGGATGCGGCCGAAGATCGTGTCGTTGCTGGACATCGCAACAGGGAAAGCGGAAGGACGGAGGCTGGTGCCGACTGAGCGATGAATCGCGACGGTGCGGTGCCCGGGCAGAGCGGCAGGACAGGGGGTGGCACTGAACAGGCAGTCGCCTCTGACTGGATGTTGGCACGATGCTGGAGCGCCGCCCTCAGCGGTCTCGAGGCCCTGGCGGTGACCGTGGAGGTGGACCTCAGCCCCGGCCTGCCCGGGTGGCAGATGGTGGGGCTGGCCGATGCCGCCGTGCAGGAATCGCGGGAGCGGATCCGAGCCGCCCTGCGCAACAGCGGCCTGCGCACCCCGCTGACACGGGTGGTTGTCAATCTCGCCCCGGCTGATCGCCGCAAGGAGGGTCCGGGCTTTGATCTGCCGATCGCCCTCGGCTGGCTGGTGGCCAGCGGCCAGCTGCCCGCTGAGGCCCTCGAGGGCACCTGGAGCTGCGGCGAACTCGGCCTGGATGGCTCCCTGCGACCGGTGCGGGGCGTGCTGGCGATCGCCCTGGCCGCCCGGCGCCAGGGGGCCCGTCGCCTCGTGGTTCCAGCGGCGAACTGGGCCGAGGCCTCGGTGGTCGAGGGCCTGAGCCTCTGGGGAGCCGAGCAGCTACCCCAGCTGCTGCAGTGGCTGATCGCCCCCCGCAGCGCCCCTGAACAAGGGGTGGCTCCGCCGGCACCGCTGCCACCCGAGCGTCCTCAGGCAGAGCTGGCGGATCTGGCCGATGTGCGCGGCCAGCCCCTGGGCCGCCGCGCCCTTGAGATCGCCGCGGCCGGGGCCCACCACCTGCTGCTGGTGGGGCCACCCGGCAGTGGCAAGACGATGCTGGCGCGGCGCCTGGCCGGGTTGCTGCCGCCGCTGGAGCCTGACGAGGCGCTGATGGTGACACAACTGCATTCCGTGGCGGGACTGATTCCACCGGGAGGCGGGCTGATCCACGACCGCCCCTTCCGAGCCCCGCACCACAGCTGTTCCGCTGCGGCGCTGGTGGGCGGCGGCATCGTGCCGCGGCCAGGGGAGCTGTCCCTGGCCCACCACGGCGTGCTGTTCCTCGATGAAATGGCTGAATTCAGGCGCGATGTGCTCGACCAGCTGCGCCAACCGCTGGAGGAAGGCGTCATCCGCATCCACCGCACCCGCCAGCAGACCCACTTCCCCTGCCAGGTGGCTCTGGTGGCCGCCAGCAATCCCTGTCCCTGCGGCTGGCATGGCGATCCGGAGCGGGCCTGCCAATGCGGTGAACGCAGGCGTCAGCAGTACTGGAACCACCTCACCGGTCCGTTGCTCGACCGCATCGACCTCCAGGTGATGGTGCGCAGGCTCGATCCGGACATCCTGGCTGCCGACTACCGCCTGAGCTCAGAGGAGCAACGGGGGGAGAGGCTTCGGCACAGCAGCCCCCCCGACGCCACGCTGGCCGACCCGAGCGAATCCAGCCGGCAGGTGGCCGAGCGGGTGCGGCTGGCGCGGGAACGGATGAAACATCGCAACCCCGATGGCGTCAGCAATGCCCAGCTGGCGCCGCGAGCGATCTGCACCCTGCTGCCGATCGAGGCGAGGGCGGTGGATCTCTGGCAGGGAGCCATGCGTTGCCGGCACCTGAGCGCCCGCAGCGGGGAACGCCTCTGGCGTGTGGCCCTGACGATCAGCGATCTCCGCGGGCTCGAAGAGATCACAGCGGAAACGATGGCCGAAGCCCTTGGGTTCCGCTGCCTGGATCAGCTCGTGATGGCCGCCGACGGCTGAATGACCCAACGCCAGGCGTTCGCACGCCAAGGAGCCGTGGCCATCAGGGCGCCGGTGCCACACAGGGCAGACCAGCGCCCTGTGCCCAGGGAGGAAGAAAAAACCCTGGCAGCATGTGGAGCCGCCAACACAGGGAGTCGAGGGACGGCAAGGCGAGGACAGCTGACACCGCAGCAGCGCTTCCAGACGGCGCTGAGGGTCAGGCAATGAGCCAGGACACCAGCTGCGCTTCAGAAGAAAACCTGGCAGGCGATCAACACGATCAGCGTTGTGAGGGGCTGTGACAACCCTTGGGGTTGACAACACAGCCAGCCTCAGAGCGGGTGATCAGCGACGACGACGGCGCTGCTGAGCCTTGCGCTTGTACTTCTCCGTCGGGGTTTCGTGGTGACGGAGGCGCTTGAGGTCGGCAAAGATGCCCGCCTTGGACACCTGGCGCTTGAACCGGCGCAGGGCTGATTCGATGCCTTCGTTTTCGCCGACGGTGACCTGAGTCATGAACCACGCAAAGGGGCAAGACGATCGATCGTAGCAAGTGCCCGATCAGGGGGTCTGGCGAACGGCCGGAACGGAAGGAACGGCCCGGGCCTGGGGCGTGACAGCCCCGGGAGCCGGGGCCTTCGGGCTGACGACGGGCCCAGCGGCTGCGGGAGCCGGAAGAACAGGCAGTGGCGCCGGCTGGCCCACGGAAATCGCCTGGCCGGCCCTTGGCGGGACCGCCGGGGTGACAGCCGCTGCGGCGGGGATGGCAGAAGCGGCTGGGGTCCTGGCTGGGGCTGGGGTCGCCACCCGGGCGGGGACGGGGGCTTGGACGGAGGCTTGGGGAGCCTGCGGGGCGGGCACCCCGACGGGGGCGGGGGTGGCCGCCGTGTCAACCGCCGGTTCGCGGTGGATGTACACGTGGCCGAGGGGACGCGGCCCGAAATGACGACGCTTCAGCGTCCAGCCCGGCTCAAAGCGGAGCTGCAGAAAGCCTGGAGCCGTGCCGTGGGTGCGGGCGATCAGCAGCTCTGGACCGGCCGTGGCCTTGAGGGGAATCGCCAGCAGCACGGTGTCGGCCTTCTCCCGCACGACGCTGAGACGGTAGTTGGTGGCCAGATCAACGTCGCCGATGCGCAGCGAGTAGCCGTTGGCATCGATGAAGCGATTGCAGATCCCCGTGAAGTCGAAGGTTCCCAGCAGCGGCGTGACGATCGTCGGATCCACACCCGACGTGCTGAAACAGGGCCTGCGATCGTTGAGTTGTTCGTAGATGTTCAGCTGCGCCCGCTCCCCGGAGCCGATCGGTGCCGCCACCAGGATGAAACGCTCCTGCGGCACCTCCTTGGCCAGAAACAACGCGTTCTGGGCCCTTGCCGGCGCACCCATTCCCAGGGGCAGCCCGATCGCCAGCAGCATCGCTGCCGAGAACAGGGCCGGGAGGGGATCAGGGCGTGTCACAGGCGTGAACAGGAGGTGAGCCGATCGTATGGAGCCGAGGGCTGCACCGCCAGGGTCAGTCCGGTCGATTCAGCCGCACAGCGAACCAGAGGCTCAGAAGTGTCCCGGGCAGGCTGGCCCCCAGGATCCAGCGCGTGGTGGTCGTGCCCAGATCGGGTTCGCCGTAGGCGAGCTCAAACACCGAGCCGGTGGCAGCGATGCCCAGCAGGCAGGCGAGGGCCAGGAGCAGACCGGCCAGCGGTTTCATCGTCATCGGTCGGTCGCGATAGGAACAGGAACGGCGGCGGTGCGGGTGGGTTCAGGCGATCGAATGGACATCGCCGCGCTCGAAGCCCCGCTCCTTCAGCCCCTCGTTGAGGCTGAGCTCATCGGTGACCCGATCGACGAACAGCACGCCGCTGAGGTGATCCATCTCGTGCAGGATGCAACGGGCCAGCAGACCGTCGGCCTTGATCCGCTGGGGACGACCCTGTTCACAGCGGTAGGAGACCTCCACCACCGAGGGCCGCACCACATCGAGGTAGACCCCGGGGACGCTCAGGCAGCCCTCTTCGTAAGTGGACAGGCCACCGCCGGTGGTGCGGATCTCGGGGTTGATCATCACCATCTGCGGATGATCCGGATTGTCCGGCTCCAGATCAATCACGATCAGCTGCTTGTTGATCCCCACCTGGGGAGCGGCCAGACCGATTCCCTTGGCGTGATACATCGAGCGCAGCATTGCCCTGGCCAGATCACGGATCTCATCGTCAACCCTGCTGATCCGCCGGGCCGGCTGCCGCAGCGCATCGTCGCCGAGGGTGTGGATCACCAGGGGAGGCTCCGCCGGGGGTTCCTTCGACACCTGGATCCGTCGGCTGGCCTTCACAGCGGACTGGGCCATCCTGGCGAAACTACTGGCCAAGCCAACTCCTCTACCTGGGGAGATTCTAGAAGTCGTCACCCATCTCCCTTGTCCGTGTCCGCCCCCCTGTCCGCCGCCACCGCCGTCGGTTCCTCTACTGCGCTGCTGGAGCCGCAGCTGGTGCAGGGGCTGCTGTTCTGGCTGGAGCAGCGTCCCCAGGAAGGGGGCCGCACCACCATGATGCTGCGCGCTCACGGTGATCAGCCGGCAAGGGAACTGACTCCGGCACCCTGGAACCTGCGCAGCCGGGTCCACACCTATGGAGGCGGAGCCTGCAGCGTCGCTGCCCTGACCGACGGCAGCATCGGCGTGGTCTTCGTCGATGCTGCCGATGGCCGTCTCTGGCAGCTCAATCTCGATACGGCAGGCCGCTCCCTCGGGGACGCCCGGGCGCTGACATCGGCCGGGCCTGAGGCGGGCCTGTTCGGTGGTGGACTGATCGATCGCCAGCGTCACCGCTGGATCGGGGTGCGCGAATGGCAGGACCGCGACGCCCTGGTGGCGGTTCCGCTCCATCACGGCCTCGAGCCGGAGCCCAGCCCGAGATCCCCTGAAGTGCTGCATCAGGCCCTCGACTTCTGTGGCTATCCCACCCTGAGCCCCGAGGGCCGCCAACTGGCCTGGGTGGAGTGGCAGCAGCCCTTCATGCCCTGGGACCGCAGTCAGCTCGTCCTGGCGGCTGTGCGGGCCGACGGCAGCCTCGCGCCCCCCCGGCGCCTGGCAGGCTCCACAGGCGACGATGCCGCCGGGGTGGCGGTGTTCCAGCCGCTGTGGCTGACAGGCGCGGCCGCCGGGGATCTGCTGGTGGTGTGCGATCGCAGCGGCTGGTGGAACCTCGATCGGTTAAGGGGTGCCGAAGCGGACGCCAGCACGCTGGCGCCGCCCAGCGCCGGTTCCATCGGGGGCCAGCCCGCCTGGGAAGCGGTGCTGCCGATGGCCGCCGATCTGGCCACCCCCCAGTGGGTGTTCGGGATGCGAACGATCGCCTGGGATGGGGAACGGCTGCTGGCGCTGGCCTGCAGGGACGGCCGCTGGGAGCTGGGAGAGATCCCCCTTGATCAACCGGCGGACTGTCGCCGCTGGCAACCGCTGACGATCCCCTTTGATGATCTGGAGGGCCTGAGCGCCGAGAGGGGCCGCGCCGTGCTCGTGGCGGGAGAGGCCGGCACCCCCACCGGACTGCTGGAGATCGACCTCGACAGCGGCCGCTTCCAGCACGAACCCGCCTGCGCTTGCCCCCTGGAAGCGGAGCAACTGGCGCGGCCGGAGCCCCTGACATTCGCCGGCCATGGCGGCGCTGCCACCCACGCCTGGTACTACCCCCCGGTGGCTGGCGGCCATGCCGAAGCACCGCTTCTGATCCGCAGCCACAGCGGCCCGACGGCCATGGCCCGCACCGGCCTCAACCTCGGCATCCAGTTCTGGACCAGCCGCGGCTGGGGTGTGGTCGATGTCAACTACGGCGGCTCAAGCGGCTTCGGACGCGCCTACCGGGAGCGCCTGAACGGACAGTGGGGAATTGTCGACGTGGATGACTGTCTGGCGGCCGCGCAGACCCTGGTGGCACGTGGCCTGGCCAGCGCCGGCAAGGTGGCGATGGAGGGCGGCAGCGCCGGCGGTTTCACCACCCTGGCGGCCCTGGCCCGGGGAACGGCGATCAAGGCGGGGGCCTGCCGCTACGCCGTGGCCGATCTCACCGCCCTGGTGACGGACGGCCACCGCTTCGAGGCCGGTTATCTGGAAGCCCTGGTCGGCCCCTGGCCGGAAGGGCGCCCCGTCTATGAACACCGTTCCCCTGTGAACCAGGTGGATCAGATCGAAGCGCCGGTGATCTTCTTCCAGGGCGATCGCGACCCGGTCGTTCCCCCCGCCCAGACCGACGCGATGGCCGCCGCCCTGCGCCGGCGCGGCGTGCCCGTCACGGTCCGGCATTTCGCCAACGAGGGCCACGGCTTCCGTGACGGGGCCGTGCGCCTGGCGGTGCTGGAGGCCACTGAGGCCTTCTTCCGTCACCACCTGCACCTCCGGCCATGAAGACAGCGGTGCAAGACCTGACGGCAGCATTGACAGCGTTCCTGGCGCCATGGCCGGCCGCGATCGCGCCGGACGGTCCGTCACGACTCGCCGCCTTCTCGCACTCGGCAGAACCCCTGCTCACGATGGCGCTGGCAACGCTCCTCCTGCTCGGCCTGGGCCAGCTGGGGCGAAGGCTCGGGCAACGCCTGGGCCTGCGTCGCCTGGGCATTCCCGAGGCGCTGCTCGCGGGCGGGCTCGGGCTGCTGGTGGCTCCAGGAGGACCGCTGCCCCTGATTCCTTCCGCTGTGACATCGCTCTGGGCGGGACTGCCGCTGGTGCTGCTCACGCTCGTGTTCGCCACCCTGCTGCTGGCCAAACCACTGCCCTCGCCTGGCGGCCTCTGGCGGCCGCTCTCCGCCCAGATCCTGCTGGCCCTCACCCTCGCCTTCGGCCAGTACCTGGTCGCCGGGCTGGTGGTGCTGTTCTGGCTGCAACCCGTGCTGGGCGCCTCGCCGGTGATGGCCTGCCTGATCGAGGTCGCCTACGAGGGCGGCCATGGCAGCGCCGCGGCCCTTGGGGCCAGCTACAGCCGCCTGGGATTTCCGGGTGGCGAATCCCTGGGGCTGGCCCTGGCCACGGTCGGTCTCCTGAGCTCCACCCTGGTCGGCGGGCTGCTGGTGGTGCTCGGTCGCCAGCGGGGCTGGTGCCTCGACAGCCAGGCCCCGGTCGCGGAACCCGCTGCCGCCAGCGCTGGCGGCGGTGCTGACGACGCCGCTGCCGCCCCATCCCTCCAGGACTGGGCTCGCAACCTCGCCCTGATCGGGACGGTGGTGCTCCTGGGCTGGGGAGCCCTGACGCTGCTGCAATCGCTCGCCAGCCGGGTTGGGCCCGGCATGAGCGCCGTGCTCGACGCGCTGCCCGTCTTCCCTCTGGCGCTGCTGGCGTCGCTGTTGATGCGCTGGCTCCTGGAGCGGAACAGGCGCCAGGCCTGGGTGTGCGTCCCGATCCAGCGGCAGGTGGGCACGATCAGCGCTGACCTGTTGATCATCGCCGCCACCGCCTGCCTCGATCTGCAGGAGCTGGCCCGCGACTGGTTGCCGCTCACAGCCCTGGCGGTGGCGGGTCTGGCCTGGAATCTGGCGGTGGTGCTGCTCCTGGCACCACGGATCCTGCCGGCGAACTGGTTTGAACGCAGCCTGGTGGAATTCGGTCAGGCCACCGGCGTCGCCGCCAGCGGTCTGCTGCTGCTGGCGATGGTCGATCCTGAGGACAGGAACGGCACGCTCACCCCCTTCTCGATCAAGCAGATGCTGCTGCAACCGCTGCTGGCGGGCGGGGTGATCACCGTTGTGGCGCCGTTGACGGTGCAGGCCTGGGGCCTGCCGCTCTGGAGCGCGGTCTGCGGCGTCCTGGTGGTGCTGTGGATCGGCCTCGGTCTGCGCCTGGCTGCCAGCAACGCCAGCTGAGGGGCAGCGCCGCGGCCGCCAGGACGGCCCAGCCCCCCAAGGCCGCCACACTGGAAGGCCAACCCCTCCAGCGCTGCGCCGTTGCCGTCACCGTGACGCCGTCCACCGATCCCGCCCGTGCGCGGCCGCCTGCCGCGCCTCGCCAGGCGCTGATCTGGAGCCTGGCCACGGTGGGCAAATACTTCGAAGGCCTGATCGTGTTCATGGGGGCCCTGACCCTGCCCCTGATCAGCGCCGACTTCCAGCTGCAGGCCACCGGCCGGGGCTGGCTCGGCGCGGCGAGCCTCGGCGGCATCCTGGTGGGAGCCCTGCTGTTCGGGGCTCTGGCCGACCGTCTGGGCAGGCGGCTGGTGTTCATCGGCGAGCTGATGCTGCTCTGCGGCGGGCTGCTGGCCGCATCTCTGAGCCAGGACGCCATCGGCCTCGGTCTGGCCCTGGTGGTGGTCGGGCTCGGGCTTGGAGCCGACTACCCCCTGGCCCATCTGGTGATCAGCGAGCACCTGCCCGCGGCCTGGCGGGGCCGGCTCGTGCTTGGAGCCTTCGCCTTCCAGGCCCTCGGAGCGATCAGCGGCATGGCCCTGGCCAGCGCCCTGCTGGAGCCCTGGGCCGCCGCAGCCGACTGGCGGCTGCTTTACCAGCTACCGCTGGTGCCGCTGCTGCTGCTGACGGCAGCCCGGCTGCGACTGCCGGAAAGTCCCGCCTGGGAGGGGCGGCAACGCCAGCAGACGGCGGCCGCTGCGACCGATCTGACAGCACTGTTTCAACCGCCCTGGCGGCGGGCCACCCTGCTGGCCACCGTGCCCTGGTTCCTCCAGGATCTGGCCACCTACGGGATTGGGCTCTCGCTGCCGCTGCTGCTGAGCGACCGTCTGGAGCTGAGCGACAGCGTCGCCTGGCGCAGCACCCTGGTGGAAGGGGGGCTGCTGCTCGGCATCGGCGCCGCGATCCTGCTGACCGATCACTGGGGCCGGATTCCGCTCCAGATCGGTGGGTTCCTCGGCTGCGCTGCTGGCCTGCTCCTGGCTGCCAACGGCATCCGGCTTGGAGCCGAGGCCAGCACCGGCGTGGAGGCCTCGAGCGCCAGCCGGCTGCTGCTGCTGGGGCTGCTGCTGTTCCAGGTGATGACCAACCTCGGCCCGAACGCCCAGACCTATCTGCTGGCCGGGGAGCTCTTCCCGACCGGCCTGCGGGGCCTCGGGGCCGGTCTGGCGGCCGCAGCCGGCAAGGCGGGGGCGGTGCTGACGGCCCTGCTGGTGCCGCTGCTGCTGGAGCACTGGGGCCGCCAGGCCCTGCTGATTGCTCTGGCCACAAGCTCCCTGGCCGGGGCGCTGATCACCTGGCTGCTGCGCATCGACACCCGCGGCGATCACCTCGAGCAGCTCGATCAGGCGCTGGAATGAGCCTGGTAGAGCAGGCGGCGGAACTGCCGGTGCACAGCCGCCATCTGCTCAGGACTGAGCAGCGGCGGCTCGCCGATCTGAAGGGCCTGGAGATACATCCGGGCCAGGGTCTCGACTTCGATCGCCAGGCGCAGCGCCTGATCCAGGCTGGCGCCGACACTCACCTGGCCGTGCTGGGCCAGCAGACAGGCCTGACGCTCGTGCAGCGCCTGCACCGCCATCCCGGAAAGCTCAGGGGTGCCGAAGGTGGCATACGGGGCACAACGGATGTCATCGCCCCCCGCCACAGCGGTCATGTAGTGAAACGGCGGGATCCGGCGGCCATGGCAGGCCAGGGCGGTGGCATGAATCGAATGGCAGTGCAGCACGGCCTGCACATCGGAACGGCTGGCCAGGATGTCGGCGTGCAGCCGCCATTCCGACGAGGGGCGACGGGTCTGTCGCATCGCACCGTCGGCGCCCGCCAGGGGTTGGCCAAGAAGATCCAGCGCCACCAGATCCGCGGGCTCCATCTGCTCATACGGCAGGGAGCTGGGGGTGATCAGCAACCCACCGGGGATGCGCAGCGAAAGATTGCCCGAGGTGCCCTGGTTGATGCCGCTGGCGTTCATCCGCCGCGCCACCGCCACCAGCTCCCGGCGCTCCTCAAGATCAGCGACTGCAGACACCGGCAATGGTCCAGAACCTGCCGTGATCATGGCCCCAGCCGAACCAAACCCCGCCCAACACAGGGGCGACAACTGACTGGCAAGCTGGTCTGGGACTCGCCAGGGGCGCTGAGAGCAGTGGAACAGGCGAATGATGCGGTGCGCCAGCAATACGAGAACTGGCCCTATCCCCCACCGATCCGGAATCTCGACACCTGGCTACAGAACAACTGGCAATGGTTTGACCCCTGCCACGCGCACCGTCAGCTCTGGCCCGATCGAGCCCATGCTGAGGATCTTGAGATCCTGATCGCCGGTTGCGGCACCAACCAGGCCGCCATCTTTGCGTACAACAATCCCACGGCACGGGTGGTGGGATTGGACGTGTGCCAAGCCGGACTGGCCCATCATGCGTGGCTCAAAGAGCAATACAGGCTCAGCAATCTGGAGCTCCGGGAGCTGCCCATTGAAGCTGCGCACACGCTCAAGCAGGACTTTGATCTGATCGTCTGCACCGGCGTCCTGCATCATCTCGCTGATCCCGATGCCGGACTCAACGCCTTGGGCCAGCGGCTCAAAGCCGACGGCTGCATCGCCCTGATGCTCTACGCCCGCTACGGGCGACTGGGGGTGGAACTGATGCAGACGCTGTTTGCCGAACTGAACCTGCAGAAAGACGCTTCATCCCTGCGGATCATCCGCGACAGTTTCGCCTGCATCGATCCCCTGCACCCCCTGCGCAGCTATCTGGCGATCGCACCCGACCTTGATCACGACACCGGATTGATTGACACGTTCCTGAATGCACGTGAGCGCAGTTACAGCGTCAACGACTGCATGAATTTACTGACACATGCAGAACTGGTGTTTCAGGACTGGTTCTTCAAAGCGCCTTATCACCCCGTGATGGCCAGACCCTCCAGCAATACCCTGCTGGAGGCGATTGCTCAGCTGAGCCCCCCGCGGCAGTGGGCCGCCATGGAACGGATTCAGTCGCGCAATGCCTGTCATTTCCTGCTGGCCTGCAAACCGGAGCGAGCGGCCGCAAGCTACCGCCTGGAGCCAGCAGGCCCAGCCGCGCAGACCCTGGTGCCCTCCCTGCGCTGGCGCTGCCGCCTCGACGGCGGCACCTTGATCACACCGCACCTGCGGATCCGGCTGAGCGAGACTGAACAGGCCCTCGTGCTGGGCATGGATGGTCGCCGTTGCATCGGAGAACTGACCACCTCAGGCACGCTGGAGGACGCCAAGGCCGCGATTCAACGCCTGTGGCTCCTGGATGGCCTCGACCTGGCGCTGCCAGCAGCAGCCGGCCACTGATCAACCAGCGCTGGCCAGATCAGCCACCAGCACAGCCAGCACCCCCATTGCCACCGACGCCCCTCAGCGGCTCGCCCCCGAGCCAACCGGCAGAGCCGCCATTGCCCCCACAGCCACCATTGCCGCCCTTGCCGCCAGCCACGACACCCTCAAGATCGGGATCTTCAATCTCCTCGCTGCTGTCTTCAGCTGGGTTCTGGCAGGACTCGGACACGGGCCTGAAGCGCGGCAGACTGCTGTTCTAGGCC